>JAQIBF010000152.1 GCA_027859195.1 Helicobacteraceae bacterium | reverse complement strand
GTACGTTACTGGCTATCTTCTTGCAGTGATTCAGTTAAACTGAGATCGTTGAATAATCGGGCAGAATAGTCAGCTTTGACATATTTAAGCGCCTTGTCACATAGGGTAAAGGGTGCGTCAGAACCCTTTGTGCCGTTTTCTACCCCTTTAACAAGTCCATGAGTTAGGTTGTCACAAAAAAGAGGTACTCTCTGTTTTCATGGTTTTCACCAAACCCGATAACCGGCATTAGCGGGTGGGCATCAGAGATCTTGACCTTGACCTCATACATCATGGCTGCCATCTCTAAAGCGTTGACACTTTCCAGCAGGTTTGTTGTTGTGGCATCTTCATCAACAAATCCCAAATGCAGCTCTCCGGCCTCAGAATCGACAGAGACAGAGGTGATGATCTTCTCACCGGCATTATGAAGAGTCCCGTCATCAGCTTCTTTTACGAGCATTGCCACAAGGGTGTAGTCGTGAGCATTATCTATACTCGCATGCAGATCATCTATCATGTCTATAATATATTTCATTGTAATCCTTGGTTCAGGCAATCCATACACCATCTTTTTTGTTCCGTTGTCAGGGTGAAATGTAGATGTGATTTTATCAGTCCATCATTAAAAAAGCACTGTACTAAGAATTCCAGAAGGCAGCCGGTTTGAGTATAACTAAGGAAAATCACTATAGAATAGTCACACATAGAACAATGAACATTGAAACTATCTACAGGAAAACGATATGAAAAAGATATTGATCGCGCTAAGTGTTGCCCTGCTTATTCCGTTTGCATCAACGGCTTCGGCAGCTCAGACACTAAAGATCGTGCCAAAACAGAAGGCCGGAATAAAAACGCTTGAGAGCAGAATAAAGTCAACGCAAGAGAGAGAAGCGCGCAAGGTCGAACGAGCGAAGCAGCGTAAGCTTCAGGATAAACAATACAACAAAGAAAAAGCAGAGCGTAAACAAAAAATAGATGCAGATCGTAAAGCTGAGAAAGATCGTAAAAATGCCCAAAAAAAGGGTGCTAAAGCGCAACAGGCCACACAAAAATAGCACGAAGCAATAGTTTATGTGATGAATGTCCAGTTGTTCATCATTGCCATAGAGAGGCTGCGTTAGATCTTTGGTTCGATGTTCTTAAACGATCCACGCACCATTGCTATAGACCACATCATCACCCAGGGTGACATAGTTGGTGTCGACAAATACATCGACATGGTATATGCCGTCTCGGCGTTTAAAACCAGGCTTGCCGTAGATGCCGTGTTTGGCGCCCAATGAGACGTGAACACCGCACATCCGTTCATAGCTGCCCGTGTCGGCAAGGGTTCGGTTTTTCGTTAATGCCCTGTTGAGGCCAAACCCGAGTTCACGCACCCAAACCACACCCTCATCAGCACGTATCTTGGAAATAATCGCATCGAAGGAGGGTGTTGAGTTTTCACACTCCACAACCTGTCCCTGTTCGATGATAAGTGTAATGGGCATTTCGGGTCTGTTGATCTTGTAGTCGACATCGCCGAAACAGAATATATTAACCCGTCCGTTAAGGGCTGTCAACTCCTGTGCTTCGGTGAAGACCTCACCGATGGGGAACTGACCTCCGGTATTGACCATCTCGGAATAATCGCCGATGTTCAGTTTCGCGGGTTCAAAAGGCGAACCATAGACCAGCAGTTCGCCGCCGCTCTCTACTGTACCGAAAGGGGCACTGTCTATTTTGCTTTTGAGCGTACGACCGACACCCCGGTAATAGCTCGCGTCATAGGCCAGCGCATCGATATAACACACTGCTTCATCATCGGACATACGGCTAAGATGCGGATGCTCGAGGACCTTGATCTTGCGCTTAAACAACTCGATCCGCATACGAAATGCATCGAGACGAAAACTGGTTGACTGCACTAATACAACCAGGTCAGACGGCTGCAGCTCTCCCAGTATGGCCAAAATATTTTCCGGTGTCACCTGGTTGAAATCTATAAATGTTGCATCAGGCAAACAGCGCTTATACGCTTCTGACAAAACAGTTGACAAGAGACAACCGGTGTCATATACAAGTACAGCACTCTCTTTGTCCGTGTGCTCAAAGACCTCGGTCAATAGACTTTTTACGTGCAGCTCAGCTGTCAGGACCAAGGATTCGAAGTTCCCTGAAGAGGGTGCGTTTTTATTCATTGTGATGCCTAAACCTATTGTCCGTTACTTTGTAAACCACTCTGGATTGTTTGTCATGTCGGCTTGCAGTTTGTCGTACGCTGCTTTCGGCAACTTCTCGATGTTCTCTTTGTCAACGATTTTAACAGCTTCGATGTCGTTGGCCAGGTCATCTTTTCGTATATACTGTACGACAAGTTTTCCAAGAGCGAAGAGCTCTTGTTTGATGATCTTGTCATGTTGGTCATAGGTTATACACTCGCCGTGCAGTTTGCCGTCTTCGTATGTTTTAGAGGACTTTACACTTTCGTTTGCTTTAGGGATGACATATCTTGTCTCAATGCCGTGGCGTACACCTTTGACAAAGTTCTCTTTCTTTGACAAAACACCGCTTGGCGTAAAGTGCTTTATCTCTTTACTGGTGCCTCTGACCGTTACGATCTCTTTGAGCGTGTTGCTTTTGTCATCATAATAACGCTTTGTGATAAAGGCATCATCTTCGTGGTAGGTCTCAGTTGCTACTCTTGCGGCACGGTAATAGGTTGTTTTTTTTTCTTGCAAAATGGCTCTTTTTGACTACATTATACCACATCGTTATTTTTGGTATTGCAGCAGACCCAGTCCCAGCGTTCTTATCTTGGCTATTTTATGGAAATGAAATGTCTTATACTCTTTAGTATCGGGCTCTAGCAGGTAGATGTTTTTAGTACTGTGCTCTATGTGCGACCGGGTCTGATTGTAGATGAGTAGCCTTATGGATTTTTCAAACATCTCAAGGACGTTCATAGTCTTAAAAAAGTTGTCGGGCATGTCAGGGTCAAAGGCATTTTTTCCAAGTACATCCACGGCTATGACTTCATCATAGGAGGCTTCGTCAATGCCCAGATTGTCGCAGAGAAAACCGTCTCCGTAGGTCTCACCGTTAATGACATGCTCTTCAAAAATACCGGGGATGGCCATAGTGCAAAGTACGGCATCTTTGATGTAGACATCATCAGCAGCGCTGAACACTTTTTTGTCACCGCTGCGCAGGTTTGTGGCGATGAGTTTGAGGGGGACCTCTGTATCGCTCATCTTTCTCTCTTGAAAAATATGGTCGAATATTTTGGCGATCTTGTCGTTGTCGACCACCGCATTACCGGAAAAAGAGAACTTAAGCCAGTTGAAGACAGCGGCAAAACTATTGATCTGTTTGTGGATCTCTTTCTCTTTCATGCCGATGGCCATACAGGCACCGATGATTCCGCCCATACTGGTACCGACGATCTCACTCGGCACGATCCGCTGCCGCTCAAGGTCATGAAGCACACCTAAATGTGCAATGCCTAAAGCACCGCCGCCGGAGAGAACCAGAGAAAAGTTTTTTGTATTGAATTTTTTAATCATGCAGGCATTATATACTATGACCATTAAACCTCTTGTCCCGGTTCTAGGTGTTTTGTCTTTAAACTACTGTATATTATTAATATTTAAATAACGTCTATTATGAAACAATAGTTCAATTAAGTAAAGAGGAGTATGTATGGATCTTTTTTCACCGATAGTAGTGGGAGAGTATACGTTAAACAACAGGATCTTTATGGCCCCGATGACACGTTGTCGGAGCGTGCAGGACAATGTGCCCAATGCGATGATGGCTGAGTATTATGCGCAAAGGGCATCCGCCGGTCTGATCATCAGCGAAGGCAGTCAGATCTCGTCACTCGGTATCGGCTATCCCTGCACACCGGGTATTCATACACCGGAGCAGATAGAAGGGTGGAAACAGGTGACTCAGGCTGTTCATGAAAAAGGGGGGACGATCTTTCTACAGCTCTGGCATGTCGGCCGCATCTCACATCCGGCCTTCCACAACGGCGAGATTCCGGTCTCTGCCTCCGCCATTAAACCTGCAGGCGAGACCTATACGCCTGAAGGGATGAAAGAGTTTGTGACACCGAGAGCCCTTACGACAGATGAGATAAAAGATGTTGTTCAAGAGTATGTCAAGGCGGCTGAAAATGCTATGGAAGCCGGATTCGACGGGGTTGAAGTACATGGTGCAAACGGCTATCTCATTGACCAGTTCCTGCGTGACGGCACCAACCATAGAGACGATGAATACGGCGGTTCAATTGAAAACAGGGCGAGATTTATTTTTGAGATCGTCAAAGGGGTTGGTTTGGCTGTTGGTCCGAGCAGGACAGCGGTTCGGCTTTCTCCCAGCGGTACTTTTAATGACATGACCGACTCCAACCCTAGCAAACATTTTGCTTACATCTGCAAAAAGCTCAACGCATTTAACCTTGCCTATCTGCATATCATCGATGCCCTTGAAGGCGACATAAGGCATGGGGCCAATGTCGTTGAACTGAGTCTGCTAAGAGAGACGTACAGAGGTGTACTGGTTACTAATGGCGGGTATGACCTGAAACGCGGGAATGAAGCAATTAAGAATGGCGAGGCAGATGCCGTCGCTTATGGTGCGCTCTTTTTGGCAAATCCAGACCTGCCTGAACGTTTTGAAGCCAATGCCGCGCTTAATGCGCCAAAACCTGACAGCTATTACACGCAGGATGAAAAAGGGTACCTGGATTATCCTGCTCTCAGTACATCAAACTAAGGTGTTCTCTTTCTGACTGCTGCTGTACGCATTTTTGAACTCTTCGGAGAAAGAGGTCGGCAAGATCGTCCGGTTGATCTTTCTAAAGCCAAATTCGATGAAAGCGACAACAAGCGTTCCTGCCGGCAGTGCGGCAATGACAATCACAATACTTATCTTGATGATATCAGCCGCCTGTTGGCGTATAAACACTTTCTCCTCGTCACTCTTTGCCTGTTTGTAGAGCAGACGGAGCATCATGAGGGTCTCTTTGTACTCATTGTGCGACTGGGCTTTTATAAGCATGATCTTCTCTCTGATCTCTTCTCTATTGGTCATGGTACGCTTTAAGCGTGAAAGATATTGTCTCATCTGTTGGAGGTCGCTGTTAAAAAGATGTACTCTTTACCGCTGATACGCACCGTAAACTTTTTCTGCTGAAGATAGCGTTTGGCATAGTCTACGTCACTGAGCAGAAGTGAAAGGTCTGACTCTCTAAAGTTACGCATCTTCGCCCCATAGACCATCTCCCCATCGATCCAGCGCGAGTTTGGAAAGCCCAGGATCAGAGCGCCGTCATCACTCAGATAGTTTTGGACCAGGTTCATCAAAAATGGTTTGTAGTTGATGCCCGGACTCTGCAAGGTCCCGACAGTGATGATGAGGTCGAAGGTGCCGAGATCCAGTTCGTCAAGGGCGTTGATATCGTGGCTGTAAAAGTGCATATTTGGCGTTGTGAAACGGTTTTTCGCCTCAACTATAGCACTTTCAGAGTGATCAATACCGACAAACTCTATCTGTTTAAAGCACTCGTCTCCAAGCAACTCTTGAAGAAGGGAAAACTCGTCACCGCGGTTGACACCAAGGTTCAAGACTCTCTTTTTAGAAGCTATGTCGGCAATATACAGCGCCTGTGTATAGGCAGACAAAAAGGCAGGCTCTTCGTTCTTATTGATGGCAAAAAAGCTGGAGCCGACCCCATACTTCTCTGACTTCTGCTGCGGGTTCTCCTCATGGAAAGAGTGTGCTTCGAGTTTTTGAAAATGGAGGACAATAGTCTGTTCAGTGGCGATTGTTGGTGTCAACATACGGCAATTGAGATTTGCTGCCAGATCGAGCCATGAGCGCAGTGCACGGTAGAGGTAGGTCGTACCCTTGGGGGAGACTTCTTTACCTGCGTAAGCACCGCTGTAGAGGTCAGGGTTGAGGACTTCGAACGCAATGTCGGATTGACCTTCTAATTCTGTACTTAGTGTATTGGTGATAGCAAGCATACTCTCGTTAGTAAAGCGAATGATGGTTAGCCTTTCTGCTTTACGAGTTTATCGTATTTGGCTTTGAGCTCAAAGTAGGCTTTTTTATAGTCGATATTCTGTTCTTGTATGACAGGTGCAGGTTTAGGTGCTTCGTCCGTCAAGATGACGATCTCCTCTTTGCCATTGACCGTGCGTGTTTCAGAGGGTATCTGGCCGGATTTGGCCAGTTTCATGACATTGAAAAGGCTGATCTTGTTTTTGACTGCATACTCTTTAAGCGTGAACTCTTTCATTTTTTGCCTTTTTTGAAGATAAGATTTTTGAGGCTTTTTTCAGTGTCATCACAGGGAAAACTATCGAGGTTTTCAAGACGTTTGACGTAGGTAAAGTCGGGGGCATTCTCTTCGAAAAGCGTTTTAATAAAGTTCGTGTCTAACTCAGGTGCGTTAAGCGCCGAGAGGACGGTACACTCTTCTGCCGCAAAATCTTTAAGTCTGCGAATGATCTTTTGATAGTCTGTCGTCGCTGCAAATGAACCCCGCTGAAAACTTGGCGGATCGATGATAATAAGGTCATACGGCCCGCCCTTTTTAATGCGGCTCCATGACTTTAGGATATTGTACGGCATAAAGCGACAGGCTTGCATGTTCAAATCGTTGAAACGGTGGTTCTCCCGCCCGGCAGTGAGTGCCCTTTTTGCCATGTCAACATTGACTACGACACGTGCTCCGCCCGCTATTGCCGCAACAGAGAAGGGGCAGGTGTAGGAGAAGAGGTTGAGGACGTTTTTGCCTCTGGCATTTGCCTGTACAAACTCTCTTCCGATCTTCATGTCTGGAAAAAAACCGATATTCTGGTTATTGAGAAAATTAAGTTTATATTTTAGACCGTTCTCTATAGCGAAGGTCTCTTCCGGCAGTTCTCCCGCAAGAAGTTCTGTCGGCGCTCCTTTCAGGTAGCGTCGCTGCACGACCATGGCCTGCCACTTTGCCTGTGTCGCATAAAAGTCCTGGAGCATAGCAACGATTGCCAATGCTTCATCGTCCGGGGCAAAAAAAGCAGCGTAGAGTACTTTATCTGCACTGTCAACGGTCAGAAAATTAAAAGCACCGTAAAAGTTTCCCCGTCCGTGGAAAAGTCGGGTGTACTCTTCTGTTTTGTTTTTAGCGTTTGTAATCAGTAGTTGTTGCAGCGCATCTATGGTCATAACATATCTTTGAAAAATTTGCTGAAATTATAGCAGTTAGTTAAGAACGTTTGTCAACAGATTACGATGATTTTCACAGATTTAGTGCAATGTAAAAAAGCAGCTCTTAAAATAATCCGTCTAATCGGCGTAATCTGCTGACAAAAGACTTTCAATATTAGAGGAGGGTCTGTTTGACTTCTGTTGCTATCTTCTCTTCATTGACAAAGTAGAGTAAAACCGCACCGGCTACAAAGAAGATCGAAACGGAAGCGATTCCCAAACGAGAGCTTCCTGTTGTCACTGCGACAAAACCGATGAGCAGCGGTCCGAAGATGGTCGCAAAACGGCCCAGAAAGTTGAAAAAGCCGAAGAACTCAGCGGCCTGTTCCTGCGGGATCATTCTTGCATAGTAGGAGCGGCTGAGCGCCTGGATCCCCCCTTGTACCATCCCTATCATCGCGGCGAGCAGGTAAAACTCGTAGACCTCCTGCATCAACGAGGCCCAGAGGGTGATGAAGAGGTAGGTGCCGATGGCGACAAAGAGCGCCTTTTTGGTGTCGTACATCTGGGCCAGTTTTGAAAAGAGGAGAGTGGCTGGAAAACCGATAAACTGCACAAGCAGGAGGGCTAAAATAAGAGAATTAGGCTCGAAACCGATGGCCATAGCGTAATCAACGGACATTCTTATAATAGTGTCGACCCCGTCGATATAGAGCCAGTAGGCGACTAAAAAGAGCAGCAGTCCTTTGAGGTGGCGGATCTTTTTAAAGGTCTTAAGGAGCTGTCTGTAGCCTGCTATGACAGTTTTACGGATTGTCTGTTTTTGTGCCGGACGTTCCTCTTTGACAAAGAGCAGCAGCGGCAGTGAAAAGAGGCCCCACCAGAGTGCTACCGTGACAAAGGAGGCTTTAACCGCTTCATTCATGTCGGCCAGTCCGAACCACTCAGGTTTTTGAACCATCAGGACGTTGAGGGCGAAGAGCACGCCCCCGCCGAGGTACCCCAGTGAAAACCCCAGTCCTGAGACGAAGTCCAAGCTTCGATCTTTGGCGACGCTTGGAAGCAGCGAGTCGTTAAAGATGTTCGAACCCATAAAACCGATGTTGCCGAGAACATAGATAAAGGCGGCCAGTTCCCACTCTCCCTGCTGCACCAACGCGAGTGCGCCGCTCATCAAAATACCGAGGTAGGTAAAGAGGAAGATAAACCGTTTTTTGTAACCGCCGACATCGGCGATGGCTCCGAGAAAGGGTGCCATAAGTACGATGATCATACTCGAGAGTGAGTTGGCGATCCCGAGATTTGCCGTGCTGGTGAGGACGTCGGCTTCACTGCTGAAATAGCTTTTAAAGAAGAGGGGAAAGAAGCCTGCCATAACGGTAGTGGCGTAGGCGGAGTTCGCCCAGTCGTACATAGCCCAGGAGTAGATCTGTTTGTTGGTCTGCATCTGTCAATAATATCATTGTTTTTGTAAAGAAGAGACAAATTCTCTTAAGGGATTGATTTTATCGAGGTCATGTTTCCCTGTGGCACTAAATGCCATATCGTGAAGAAGTAATGAAAGAAATTGATTAGTCTATAGAGTCAAAGAGAGATTATTGAAGTTGATACTTTATTGACTACACTCTTACTTTTTTTCACCGCAAAAAAAGTAAGCAAAAAACCTCTCGTGACGGCTTCAGGGTCGGTCGCTACCGACTACCATCCTTCCAGTCGTTCTTTCGCTAAAAACGCACGGGTCACTACGTAAAAGGTCTACGGCGTTGATGCTACGCATAACAACTCTGTTTCCAACCCTATAAAAGCCAAGCAGTTGGCTTTTATTTAACGGGTTTCATTTGGCCGCTCCTTCTCTCCTTACAGTCTGCCTTGCAGATGCCACGAACTCTTCAAGCGGTAACGCATCTATTGAAGTAAAAGCTTACGCTTTTATCCCTGTTCATATGGCACGGCAATAGTCAGTGCTTGTATCGCAATTACAATCTGAACGTCAAAAAAAGAAAAGATACTCAACATATCACTGCGTCCTGGTACAGCCGGAACCTACGGAGGCATTTCGAAAGTCAGAGTCTTAGATGGTTCAAGGTGGTACTGTGACCGCTTTCGTACTCTCTTTTTTCCGCTAGGTTTTTCTCTGTACGAGCAGAGAAAAAAGTAGCAAAACTATCGATATGAAGTAATGAAAGAAATTGATTAGTCTAAAGAACCCAAGTGAGACTGTTGAAGTTGATACTTTAATTGACTACACTCTTTCCTTTTTGACTCGCCAAAAAGGAAACGAAAAAGCGCTCGTGACGGCTTCAGGCCCGACAGCTGTCGGGTACCATCCTTCCAGTCGTTCTTTCGCTAAAAATGACAAAACTCGCGATGCTCAGACAATGCCGTTTTTTCAACGCGCCTTCTCTTCTTTCACTCTGCCTTGCAGATGCCACGAACTATTCAAGCGGTAACGCATCTATTCTAAAGTTAAAACTTCGTTTTAATTCCTGTTTGGATTGTTGGATGGCAAAACGTTGATCGTGTCGAAATGACAATTAGAACGTCAATGATATTGAAACATAGTTGACGAAGAGGTGCGTCCTGGTACAGCTTGAGCCTACGGAGGCATTTCGAAAGTCAGAGTCTTAGATGGTTCAAGGTGGTACTGTGACCGCTTTCGTACTCTCTTTTTTCCGCTAGGTT
>JAQIBF010000096.1 GCA_027859195.1 Helicobacteraceae bacterium | reverse complement strand
GAGAAAAAGAGAAACGCTGCTAATTTTACCTAATAACGCGATCTCTAATGCAGTTACGCACCTCTCCTTTAACTTTATACGTCTCAAGGACTCACTGTTGAGAGAATATTCAAACAGTGATAGAAGCGCTAGCATTTCATATCAATGTGTTACCACTTGATCTTTTCGAAATATCTGCAGAGTTAAATGTAAGGAGAGAAGGAACATGAAGAATGAGAACCTATAGTTCAACACATAAAAGCATTAAATGTCCAATCGTAAAAAAGAAAGAAAGAGGGGTCAATAAAGTCTGATAATACAAAACAACTAAGAAGACAATCAAGCTTGTGGATTCCGGATCAAATCCAAAATAAAAAAGAGAGTGGATAGACTACAAAAAAGAGCAACTACGAAACAGTTGCATACGCCTTTTGCAGTGAACCGTAGAGTACTTTAGGCGTCAACGCAGCATTATTTTCCCAAAGCTCCTGCATAACGACATTGTCCTCTTTCCCGTTCCACACTTTGATGTAAGTACCCTCTTTATACCCATTGTCCTGACGAAACTGATTGAGGATATTTTTACCGACATAGAGACGGTACAGATCAGCCAGATTTAACTTGCACATGTACGCTAATTCAAAAAAGTCTTCAAAGAGTTTTGGACTGTCAAACGTATGCGGGTTCACGGCGTTGAAGATCAGCTCTTCTACCTTGGCCATAATATCTGATGGCTCTGCGAAAAGGAGTTCACCCTCTTCCTGCAGCTTCAAGTACCCCGGTTCCTGGGACATAAATATGGCAAGGTCTTCGATGTTTCCACGAAAGTTTTGGGAGTAATCTTCCAGACCCAGGCTCATGATAAAATGCCAGACATCGACCACTTCAATCTGAAGATTAGCCCAGTCAGGATCCTGGTTTATCGCTTTCCAATGTTTCCATGCAAAAGAGTCCACCATCTCGGCACACTCCATATAGATACAACGTTTCCAGTTGATAACCTTGCCATTTTTTGTCAGACCAGCTTCCCAGCCCTCTCCATTTGTTGCATCATTTAACTCTTGCTGCAACAGCAACATCTCTAATACTTTGTCCATCACTACTCCTCTAGATATCTGCTGTTTTTAGACAAGAGAGCATATCTCTTCTATAAGAACAGAGCTGTCATTTTACTCTAACTCTTTGGCATTTTCCCTTTGCCAGTTGAGCTTTGTACCAAAACCCAAACGATTATCCGTCAGTTTTATTGTTGCCAAGGTAATAGACCATAGCTGCGGGTTCATCACCTTGGTAAAAGGGAATCTCTTGAAATAGAGTTCACCCTCTTGATGGGTGATCATCTGCATCTTTGCTCTAAACTGAATACCCTCAATTTTACCTACAGCATCAGTTTCCAGAGCGACAGTGCCCGAAACGGTCTCATTAAGCAGGACATTCTGAATATGTTCTGTTTTTGTATCTGAGGCAACAACAAAGGCCACTTTCTCGGCATCATAAGCATAAAAAAGAGTCGCTGACTGAGGTACATCAGCAACCGAAGTGGCCAATGAGAGAATATGATGTTTTGAGAGAAAACGCGCTATTTTATCAAGTGTCTTTGGCATCGATCATCTCAATGTATTTTGCTATCGTATCGGCTTCGTTCATCGCATTGTAGTTAAAAGGAATTACCTCCATACCGCCGTAGGCACCAAGCACGGCACCGACGAGTATACCCCGGGCTGCTGAGTCGCCGCCGGCCAGCACATTGGCTTCCATCGCTTCTTGAAAATCACTAAAACGGACCAGCAGATAGATCACCGCAGCAAATCCGCCTTCTACACTGCAAGACTGTCCTAAGATTTTAATAGCTTCGATACTATCTGTTTCCCCTTTTGCCACCCCCTCTTGAACCCATTTTTGAATGGTTGGAGAGTACGCCAATGCGATCTCTTCGATAGCGCGACCAACCTCGGCACCCCTGCTCACGGCCAAGATCAGCTCATTGAAGTATGCAGCGCTCTCAACAAGTTCTTTTGTCATGTGGGTAAAGACCGTATGCAGTTTTACAAACTCCATCATCTTGTCCATATCGTTATGATAGGCATAGACAAGCGGCATCATACGTCCGACCACGCTCAAGTCATGTGAGCTTGACCCACAGCCTAACGTACTTTTACCTTCTGCCAATGCGGCCAGGGTATGTTTAGAGGCCCCATCGATATAGCCTCCATAAGAGGACATCTTCTCTTCCCATCTCTTTGAAAAGCTTTGTACGGTGAACTCATCTTCATTTGCTATCGCATCCAAAAGCCATAACATCTGGTCACCATAGTGGGTAAAATCTCCGGCAACCTTTCCTTTATGGTAGTCCGTCAACGGATCATTAAAACGTTTTGTATCAAACTCTGATTTTGAGATCTGATGCGTGTCGTAAAGCCAATGTGCCCCCAATGCATAAGCATCCCCGTAAAAGGCACCCCATAACGCTGCTTCTAATCTATTTTTCATAATTGGCCTTATTTTTATACTTATTTTCGAGTATAACATGATATTCGTAGATCGCCTCGACATAAGCAACCGGCTCTTGTCCACGCGCGTAACCATACTTTAGATCTTTGTAGTATTTTCGTTGTGACAACAGCGGCAGCACGGTTTTTATATCTTTCCATCTGTTAGGGTTTTTACCCTGTTTACGTGCCAGAACCCGGGCATCGATCAGATGACCCATACCCACGTTGTAAGCCGCATACGCAAACTTATAACGGTCCACGCCTTTGACATCCGGTGCAACATCTTTGAGCATCTTCGCGAAATACTTAGCGCCCCCGTAGATACTCTGAGCCGCGTTCAGACGATATTTAACACCCATCTCCTTGGCTGTCGGCAGCGTTAACATCATCATACCGCGAACACCTGTCGGACTCTTTGCCAACCTGTCCCAGTGTGATTCCTGATAGGATTGAGCTGTAAGCAGTGTCCAGGGAATATCATACTTTTGAGCCGCTTTAACAAAGGTCTCTTTATATTTTGGCAACCTTGTTTTCAACCGCTTATGAAACGCTGTAAGATTGACATAGTTAAAACTGTCCGTATAACTGTAGTAATGGTCTATCAATCGTGCCATCTCCCCGGAATTTTTATATTCGTTTAACCATCGGCGCATGTCCTCACCGAGCGCCTCTTCACCTTCACGTAATATCCAACTGAGCTCTTTTAAACCACTGATATCGAACGATTTGCGGATGGCCGGGTAATAGCGGTTATTGACGGCAAAAATATTGGAATCAACCACACTGCAATCGATCTTGCCTTGTGAGACAAGTCCTAAAAGCTGTTCACTTGAAAACTCTGCACTCTCTTCAAAAACCAGTTCAGGGAGCTCTTGCTGAAAGGCAACCAGATGTTCCGCATAACTGGTATCTTCCCCGACGACGATCTTCAGCCCAACAAGGTCTTCCAGTGAGCGGGGAAAGCTTCCGTCGCGGATCATCTTTTGGTGACAGACCACCTCCTCTTTGACACTGAAGTAGCTTGGTCCGAATAAAAATATCTCTTCTCTCTCTTTTGTCCTGGACAAGGCACCTGAGGTGATATCACCAACACCCTCTCTTGTTAATGCAAGTGCTTCATTGACCGTTGAGACAACATCCAGTTTCAGGGCAACACCCAGATGTTTTGCATACTTCGAAAGCAAAATATATTCAAACCCTTCTTTCCCGATAGGTCCGACAAAATAGGTCGTCGGCCCATTCACAATAACGACTTCCAGCTCTTTTTTTGCCTTGATCTGTTCCAAAAGAGTCGGTTTCTCGACCTGAACCTCAACGACCGGGTCTGCAGTGCTCGTATCTTCTGCACTCTTGATGTTAAACAGCATCACGCTCCATTGTCCCATGAAAAAAGCCAATACCGCGATAAAAAGCAGTGTTAGAACACGCCGCCTTTTCCGTGACATCATTGACAAAGGTGCGCCTCTATCAAGGCCAACATATCTTCGACCGCTTCGGTTGCCGTTGTTTGCAGAAAGTGTTCAAAATAGTCGTCAATGTTCTTGTCAAAACGCCCAAAAGCAGAGATGTGCTCTTCTTGTTTGGGATTGATCAAAATGGAGTGGTTGAACTCCTGCACCAAAGAGACAATGTCGATCACCTGTCCGCTGGTGCCGATGGCAATAAAAAGATCACTCCCATCAACCGCTTCATAGATGTGTCTATAAGCCGGTGCACTTTCACCGAACATAACTACATTGTGACGGATATCGCCGCTTTTGCAGTAAGGACAGCGTTCATCCTCTTTTTGAGCGCGATAACCGACATGGAAAACCGCATGACAGCTCTCACATCGCAGCTCCGTCAAGGTACCATGCAGATGGATCACCTCTTTAGCGCCTGCTTTTTCCAAGAGGTTATCAACGTTTTGCGTAAGATGGAAGATCTGTCCGGGATATTTTACTTCTAGAGCAGCAAGTGCATTATGCATCGCATTGGGTTTTTTATCTTCAATATCTTCACGGCGTGCATTGTAAAAATTAGTCACCAAGGCTCTGTCTTGCTGCCAGCCCTGAGTGGAGCAGACCGTCATAACATCGTACTTTTCCCACAGACCGTCACTGTCACGGAAGGTGCTGATACCGCTCTCCGCACTCAACCCGGCACCGCTAATGATCATCACTTTTTTGCGATTCGGCATATCTACCTCCCAGGCTTCAGCTGTGTTCAGCTTTCATAAAGGGCGTTCAAACAGCCCTAGTATTCGTCAAAATTACTTAAAGCTAAATCGAGCAAGGCTATAGCATCGTCCATTATCGGACCCGGAACAGCGAAATTCAACCGCATATACCCTCTTCCCTCTTTGCCGAATGAGACGCCGGGGCTCAGTCCCAGCGCCGCCTCTTCAACAAAAAAGCGTTTCAGTTCACTGCTGCCAAGACCAAGGCCGGAACAGTCCAACCATGCTAGATACGTCCCTTGAGGTTCAATGAAACGGATCTTGTCACTGTGTCTTTGGGCCAGAGATGTCAACTTTTCAATATTACGTTGAAGGTGGATCAGAAGTTCGTCAAGCCACTGCTCACCTTCACGATAAGCGGCTTCAAAACCGGCATGGGCAAAGATATTACCTTGTGCGAAATGGATACGTTCATAGGCATCATCAAAGGCTTCTCGCATCAGCTCATTTTGAACCACTACCGTTGAGATCGCCAAACCCGCTGTATTGAAGGTCTTCCCCGGGCCTATCGCCGTGATGGTAATATTTGCAACCGCTTCACTCAACGAGGCAAAAGGGATATGTTTATGAGGGGCATAGACAAGATCTGAATGGATCTCGTCAGCGACTACTTTGATGTTATGTTCCAGACAGATATCAGCCAACCCTTGCAACTCTGTCTGTGACCATACGCGTCCGACAGGGTTATGCGGTGAACACAAGAGAAGAAGTTTGGTGTCGGCATCGATCTTCGATCGCAGGTCATCAAGGTCAAAAGTGTAATCACCGTCATCGCTTCGATGCAGTGGGTTACGCAGTACTTCCCGTCCGTTGCGTGCCACATTACTCAAAAAAGGCGGATAGATAGGGGTTTGGACGATCACCTTGTCACCGGGTTTTGTATACGCCTGAATTGCAGTATTGATCGTCGCCACCACCGAGTGTGAATAGAACATCCACTCTCGTTTTATCGTAACTCCGTGACGCTTTTTCATCCACGCTATCTGCGCTTCATAGGCGCTTAGAGGAACCTCTTCATAACCGTAGATTGGATGAGCCGCCCTTTTCTGAACAGCCTTGACAATACATGGCGGTGTCTCGATGTCCATGTCAGCCACCCACATCGGTAAAACATTTTCGGTCTTAAACAGTTTTTGGCGTAACCTATACTTCTCGGCATTCGTTGTTGTTCTGTCAACAACGCACTGAAAATCGACACTCATCTCTTTTTCCACACACTCATCTGCGAAATAGTATGTTGGAACTTACGTGCTGTCTCGGGAATAACGAAAGGAACGTCATGAGTTGCAACCAACGTAAATTTCTCCTCTAACGCTTTTTTAAGACCATCAAGTGTTGTGACCGCTTTACCGTTTTCATCGTTAAAACCACCTAACCAGAACTCTTTTTTAGTGTACTCTTCAAGCCAGGTATAGGGTGAGGTCAAGATAAGGTAACCCCCATCGTTTAGACGTTTATCAACATCTTGTAAAAAGAGCAGTGGCTCATAGAGTCTATCGATCAGGTTTGTTGCCATAATAAGGTCATAACCGCCAAACTGCTCCTTGAGGTTACAAGCGTCACCTTGCCAAAACTCAATATTATCAGCTATCTCACTAAAGCCAAGCTCGTCAAGTGTCACACTTTCATGCATGATGATCTCGCCTTCAACTACACGTTGAAAATGGATCTTTTTATTGATCTTCAGATCAACACCCACCTGAACGAAACGCGCCGAATAGTCAATACCCGTCACCTTGTCAAACCCGTGTGCAAGTTCAAAACTTGCGCGTCCTGTTGCGCAGCCAAGGTCAAGGGCATGTTTCATAGGCGTCTTTTTAGCATACTCTAACGCATACTCGGCACATTTTTTTGCAAAGTTCTCTACCCCAAAATGGTCAGGACCATATTGGAAATGACAATACTGTGACACAAGCGCATCACTTTCATAGATATTTTCTTCTGTACTCACTTTGTCTCCTTCGACAACTCTAAATCCTGCATGTTGATAAAAATGGCGTCTGAATGCATAACGTGCATGTTTCATTAACTCATTGCCTGTACTCGCCCACGAACCACCCTTGATAATGTTGTGTTTACCGTCAAACGTCGGCACCGAAAAATCGTCATAAGCAAAATGCGGTTCAAAGCCTTTGAAACCATTTATATGACTCTCTGTCCACTGCCAGACATTACCAACGACATCATAGATGTCACCAAAGCCAAAGGTATCTACCGGGCAGGAAGAGGCGTAATGGGCTAAATTAATATTAGCACTATTATCGTCAAAGTCCGGTACATCTTTTATGCCGGCTCTCTCATACAGAACATACCACTCCGGTTCGCTCAAAAGACGGTAGTTCTTGCCCTCTTTTTCACTTTTCCAACGGCAATAGGCTTTAGCCTCGAGGTAGTTAACATCCACCGGCCAGTTCATCGGCATCGGCAAGATCTCTGCCATCGCCCGGTAATCATAACCGCCTTCACTCTTTTCAACCCAGAACGTAGGGTGCGTTGCGTTGGTGACAGAGAGAAAACGTTCACCCTCCTCATCCCAATACGCTTTGTTTGCATAGCCGCCCTCTTGGACAAAGGAGAGGAACTCTTCATTCGTACAGAGATATTTTGCCACCGAGAAGGCGTTGACCGACACCTTCTGCTGACCGTACTCGTTGTCCCAGCCATACAGATGATGCGTCCGCTCTTTCCCCAGACTGATCTCAGCACCCTCTACCGCGACCATTATGTTGTCAGGTGCAGCGCCTCGCTCCAGGCAAACCGGGAAATTTACAGCAGGTTTGACCTTCTCGATAGGAAGCTGACGGTGTAGCACACTCGAGGTCTCAATGTGGATCCGTTCATGTTCGATCCCCATCAAGATGACCCACCACGGGCTCTCTTGGGTGATAGGCAGGGTCAAAGGAAGGGTCGTTATGAGCTCGTCGACAAGGTTTCGCACCTCATCTCTATAGGCTCTTGCTTCAGGAACCGTTGGCCACCTGTAATGATCGTCCGCCATATCATCCCAGTTCATCTCATCTACGCCGACAGCGAACATTGATTCAAACTCGGGGTTAAGACGGTCATCGATCACCTTAGAGACCATGAACTTGTTGACAAAAAAGGTGGCAGTGTGCCCGAAATAGAAGATCAAAGGGTGTCGTGTCGCTTCAGGCTGCTCATAAAAGACAGTGTCGTCTTTAATAACTGTAAAAAGGTCCTCAAACAGATCATAGGTCTTGTGAAAGTACGCTCGGACCTCTTCGCGTTTTTTATCAGGATCGCTGCCTGTCAAGGTCACCGGCATGGTATGAAGTGGGTGCAACATCGCTCCTTGCAAAGTATTAGTGCATATTTTAGCAGATTCTCTTTTGGCAAGGCTTAGTGAGGACGACACAGACGGCCGCTTTACATAAAGTAAAGAACAGCGCAAACACAGATACACATTGACGCTCTGATTAGCGTTAAGCAGCCGCCAAATAGTAGCTACTTTTTCGGACACACCCCTATATAAGTGCCCTTCATAACATTCGTCATCTTCATCCCGTCGGCCTAACCCCGCATCTCAAGCTCTATTTTTCCATCAAAACTATAACACCCTGCCGAAACCTTGTCAACGCTGCATTCATGATCTTATCACCCGCCAGAACTCCAGGATCACTGAACCGACACCGCTGCCCGTCAATATCACCGGTATGGTACGTCAGAAACTTAGATAGCGTTGTCCTCGTATATAGAGTGAAAGATCCTGATAGCACTTATGGGCATAGAGGGATCGCATCTATTATCACGTCGAGGAGAATTTCTAATGTATAATAAGTGTTATGTATTATTTGAGCAGTAAACAATTACAAAAACATCCGCAGATCACCCATACTTTTACCACCCGTCACGGCGGTGTTTCAACGGCACCCTTCGACAGTAACAACCTTGCCTTTCATGTCGGTGACGATGCTGACGTTGTTAGACAAAACCATGCCCTGTTGGCAAAACAGCTTGACTATGATCTTGAACGACTCGTTCACATGCGGCAGATACACTCCGACATCGTGGTCATTGTCGATCCGGAAGTACATAACTTCGACAACCCGCCTGAATGTGACGCGCTAGTCACCGACAAACCCGGCATACCCTTGATGGTCATGACCGCCGACTGTACCCCGGTCCTGCTTTTCGACCCCATCCAAAATGTCATTGCAGTCGCGCATGCCGGACGTGCGGGCGCTGTCAAAGGGATCGTTCCGAAGACAATTGAGAAGATGTGTAGTGACTTTGGAAGCAGCATAGAAGATATCAATGTAGTTCTCGGTCCCTCTATCCACGGCTGCTGTTATGAGGTCGGTAAACAGATAGCCCAAGCAGTTTTTGAGGACGGTTTCGGCTTTGCCGTCATCGCCAGAGAAGGCAGTTATTATTTAGAGGTCAATGCTATTATCAAAAAACAGTTAGAGGATCTCGGTATTAAAAAAGAGAAGTTGGAGGATATCAATATCTGTAACGCTTGCGAAAATCAAGACTTTTTCTCATACAGAGCAGACAAGCAAAAAACCGGACGAATTGCCGGGGTGTTGATGTTAAAGTGATTTGAACTTTTTTGCTTACTTTTTTTTGCGGCGAATCAGCGCCAACAGCGCAATGCAGAGAGGCACAGAACAAGGGTACCGCTCCCGAAGGGATGTTTCTCTGAAAATGCCGAGTCGTGAAAAAGTAAGAGTGTAGTCTATAAAGTATCAGCTTCTATAATCTAGCTTTGACTCTTTAGACCAATTGACTTCTTTCATTACTTCATAGCACTAGGATTCAACCTTTTCTCTCTGCTCGTACAGAGAGAAAATCTTGAGGGAAAAGAGAGAGTACGATGGCGGTCACAGTACCACTTTGAACCATCATAGACTCTGACTTTTGAAAGGCCTCCGTAGGTTCGAACTGTACCAGGACGCAGTGATATGTTGAGTATCTTCTCTTTTTTTGACGTTCAGATTGTAATTGCGGCACCATTAACTAGCTATGACCAAACAATCCAAACAGGGATCAAAGCAATAGCTTTGAATTCCAATCAATGCGTTACCGCTTGAGTCATTCGTGGCATCTGCAAGGCAGACTGTAAGGAGAGAAGGAGCGACCAAAAAACGTATTGAACGTAGTGACCCGTGCGTTTTTAGCGATTGAACGACTGAAAGGATGGTACCCGACAGCCGTCGGGCCTGAAGCCGTCCACGAGAGGTTTTTTGCTTACTTTTTTTGCGGTGAAAAAAAGTAAGAGTGTAGTCGATAAAGTAAAAACTTAAACACTGTTGGTTGAGTCTTCTCTATTTCAAACTTTATCTTCAACTCTATAGACACCGATACTTCTCTTATTACTTCATAGCATTAGTACGTCACTTTTTCACGACCCGTAGCTAAGCTACTCCCATGCATTTCATCTTTTGCTCGCTCAAAAGAAGAAGTAACCAAAAAAGAAAAAAGCGATTCCCTCCGGCCATTATCAACTACTGACAAGTTGTCACTTTAAACCTTCGTACATTTTTGCACTACTGCAAAAATCATCTCCGGTCGTAGCGGTGTATCATTCTCTGTGCTTTTATAACTGCTTGCAAAAAAGATCCGATATCCTGCTGCGACACAGGCAATAGGTACTTTGTAGCGATCCGAACAGGGATTAAAGCGGTAGCTTTAGCGTTAATAAATGCGTTACCGCTTGCTCACTTTTCGTGGCATCTGCAAGGCAGACTGGAAGGAGAGAAGGAGCGGTCAAAAAACGCATTGAACGTAGTGACCCGTGCGTTTTTAGCGAAAGAACGACTGTAAGGATGGTACCCGACAGCTGTTGACGCTGAAGCCATCCATGAGAGGTTTTTTTGTTTCTTTTTTTTTGCGGCGACACAGCGCTAAAGCGCCGTACAGGGCGGAACTTAAGCGCCAACAGCGCAATACAGCGAATCACTAAATGATGAGTCGTGAAATTTCGCATCGTGAAAAAAAGAAAGGGGAGTCGATAAAGATCAAAAAGAACAGACTTAAAGTTGCGCTTTCACTCTCTCGACAAGACGTTCAGGGGAGAGTCCCAAGGACTCTTCCACCAGCTTTGTACTACCGTGTGTGATAAAGGCGTCATTGTATTCAAAACTGGTCAACTCGATGCCTTTGATCTTTTCATCAGCCAAAAATTCCAAGATGGCCGAACCCACACCGCCCATCTTTGCACTGTCACTGAAGATAAACCACTTTTTATGTTTTTGCGCCAAGCTCTTTAACATCGCTTCATCCAATGGTTTGACAAAACGGAGGTCAAGCAGCGCGATCTCTTCATCCATCAGTGCACTTGTCTGTGCCGCACGTCCGACGCCGTTGCCGTAACCGATAAAGAGGATGTCGCCTTTACTCTCGATAAGCAGTTGTGCCTTGCCCTCTTCAAACGGTACCGACTCCGGCAGATCGGCAGCCATAAAGGCCCCTCTCGGATAACGAAGAGAGAGCGGGTGACCGTACTGGCTTGCAAAATTTATTGCCTGATGAAACGACAGCTCATCACGCGGTGCACAAAGACGCATGTTGGGAATAGCACGCATAAAACTGACGTCAAACGCCCCTTGATGTGTCTCACCGTCTTCACCGACCGTTCCGGCTCTGTCCATAGCAAAGACAACCGGCAAATCCATCAGACAGACGTCATGAATAACCTGATCATATCCGCGTTGCATGAACGTCGAGTAGATGGTACAAAAAGGCTTAAATCCTTCGACAGCCAAAGCACCCATAGACGTTACTGCATGCTGTTCAGCGATGGCCGCGTCCCAAAAGCGGTCTGGATATTTCTCCATCAATGCCGTAAGGCCTGTTCCACCGGGCATCGCTGCCGTGATCCCAACGATCTTATCGTTCTTTTCACAGAGTGTCAGCATCGCTTCTGTGTAGATCTGCGTCGCCGCTTTTGCACCGCTTTTGGGCGCAGATGAGCCGCTTTCTCTGTCAAAAGGGCCGACACCATGCCACTTTTCATGCTGGCCTTCGGCTATTTTATAACCTTTGCCCTTTACCGTTTGAGCATGGATAATGACCGGTTTCCCCATCTTTTTTGCAATCTCAAAAGTATCTATGAGTGACTTGAGATCATGGCCGTCAATCGGACCGATATACTCAATACCCAGCTCTTCAAACAAAATACCGGGAGTGATCAGCTTGAACGACTCCTCAAAACGTTTTGCAAGGTAATGTGCTCCGTCACCGAAGTTATCGACAAAGGCTTCTGTTCTCTTTTTAAACTTCTGATAAAACGGGCTTGCCATCGTAGATGTCAAGATGCGAGAAAGGGCCCCTATCGGCTTAGCAATACTCATCTCATTATCGTTTAAGATAATGATCATAGGGTATTTACGGTCGCCAAGTTCGTTCATCGCCTCAAAGGCCATCCCGGCAGTAATAGAACCGTCGCCGATCATCGCAACAGGAATGCGGCTGCCCTGCTCGCCTTTAAGGGCGATCGCTTTCGCCGCACCGACACCTAAAGAGATAGAAGTCGAACTGTGTCCTGCTACAAAGAAGTCATCTTTCGACTCTGAAGGTTTTGTATAACCGCATAACCCCTCAAACTGGCGAAGTGTACTGAACTCTTCCCAGCGGTCTGTGATCAGTTTGTGGGCATAAGCCTGGTGTGAGACGTCGAAGATAAAAGGATCTTTTTTGGAGTCAAAGACTTTGTGCATCGCAACGATAAGTTCTGTAGCACCCAATGTTGAACTGAGGTGACCGCCGTTGACACTGACAACTTCTAAGATACGTTCACGAATATCACCGCATAGTTTTTGTAGTTCATCTAGCGAATATGATGATATATCCATTCTTACCCCGTTGTCTTGTTTGTAGCGCAAATTTTACCATTATCTCTTAGTTGTTCTGCTAAGAGATAAAGATTCCTTATAGCATTTTGACTTTTTGTCTGCTCAACAGAAGATACCGCCGCCATTGCCTTCTTAAATTCCGAAGAGGCTTTTGACGACATGTTAACAAAGAACTTCTCTTGCAACTCTTGCGTCGCACCCTTCAGCGCAAACATAAGTTCTTTTTTATCTATGCGGCGTAGAATCGCTCTTATCTCCGCAGCACCGAGCTCTCGTAATGTTGCGCACTCTTTTGGAAGTGCCAGAAGCTCCATTTGCAAGGCTTCATCCAGAACCTTCAGAGACTCTTTAGAAACAGTTTCTATCTCTTCCATATTGCTTAGCACACTCTCTCTGTACGAGGTTTCAAAATGTTCTAAAACGGTCACTGCTTTCTCTACATCTATTATCAAAAGTATGACAGCAGCGATCTGCGGATGCTGCCGGCTCAGATACTCTGCTATATTCTCTTTGGTTGACGACTCCATTACTTCAAAACCAGGCATGGGTTTATCTAGGAGTGAGGGTAATCTCGCTTTTGAGCTATTGATCACAGCGCTATAATCCGGATCATTAACAGTTTTTTCATCTTGATCGGAGAGAGGCTTTACTATGTTGTCTATCTCTAAAATATTGTGCCCAGAGATGTAACTGTCCACCCCTATTAAAGGTTCTTCAACACGACAGTATCCGACAAAGGCAATTGACCCGAGAACCAACACGAGTAAGATATAGATGGTATAGATCGCAATATCAACAAAAAGATCCGAAAGGGTTGTTGCTTGGGAGAGAAGTGATGTCAAAAAAAGAAGCAGTGCCAAGAGAGTGAAAAGCAGCGCCAGTAACATTATAGAGTGTCGTAACAGCCTGCTTTTCAGATGCTGTGACCACCCTTCTATATTCATTGACATAAATTCATTGATCAGAGCAGCGAATCAGCCAGCTCAAAAAAGCGGTCATTCTGTGCAGGTGTGCCTATGGTCACACGAATAGCATTTAGGCCGTAACCTTTCAGGTCACGTACGATCATACCGCGTTCCAACAGCTCTTGTGCCAGGTTAGAGGCACTTCTCTCTGCATCAAAGACAAGCGTGATAAAGTTGGTAAAACTCTCGATCACTTCGATGTTATGTTTTGCAGCAAAGTCATTATAACGTTCCATCTCGGCAAAACTTTTAGCGATACAGTCTTGGACAAAGGCCTCATCTTCAAGTGCTACTGTCGCTGCTTCAAGGGTCAATGTCGTGATGTTAAACGGTGGACGCAACTTATAAAAAGCCTTAATAATGTCAGCCCGTGCAATACCGTAACCGACACGCATACCGCCTAATCCATAAGCCTTAGAGAAGGTTCCAAGATACAGCACGTTGTCGTAAGCGCTAATAAGCTCTTTGGGTGTCACCGACTTGCTCTCATCTTTAAAGCGCGTGTACTCCATGTAGGCACCATCGATCACAACCAATGTCTCAGAGTCGATCTTCGCCAGAAAACTTTTGAGCGATGCAGCATCAATAGCATCGCCTGTCGGGTTATTTGGCGTACAGATAAAGATGATCTCGGGTTTGTGCTCAAGGTAAAGCGCATAAAACTCATCAAGGTCATGTTCTCTCGATGCTGTACGAATGATCTCTGCTCCGACTTGTTTTGCATAGATCTCATACATCGCAAAGGTGATAGAGTTCATCAGGACCTTGGACCCTTTTGTCGCCTTTGCATGAATAGCGAATTCAATGACCTGATCACTTCCTGAACCGATGATGATCTCATCTTCGCTGACATCGAACTTGTTAGAGAGCCCTGTTTTAAGGTTCATCATCGAATCATCAGGATAAAGGGCCATCTTACTGATGACCTTGCTAACTGCTGCTTCTACTTTTGGTGAACAGCCGTAAGGATTTTCATTACTCGCCAATTTGACAACATCTTTGCTGTCGATCCCAAATTCACGTACTACAAGCTCTATCGGCTTGCCCGCTTCATAACTTACAATCGTCTCTAAAACCGGATTAAACTTCATATTTCACCTTTAACATAGCTTCCCAGCCATGTGATCTCATCTTTATGTTCGCTTATGATCTGTTCTATTGGTTTATCATCAATATGTCCGTAAACATCCATGAAAAACCAGTAGGCAAATCCGCTTTCATCATGAGCCGGACGTGATTCAATCTTACTCATGTTGATCTTGGCCTTATCAAAATCACTCAAGAAACGGACCAAAGAGCCTGCTTGTTCCGCATCTTTAAGACGAACGAAAAGTGAGGTCTTGTCCGCACCGCTTTGTCCGTTTTTGAAATCGCTCAAGATAAAAAAACGGGTTGTGTTGTCATGAACGTCTTCGATGTTTTCAAACATCGTAGGCACCCCGTACAATTTGGCCGCAATATGACTACAGATAGCTGCCGCTTCAGGATCTTCTGCTGCTAGGATTGCCGCTTTTGCCGTTGACTCTACCGGGATCTGTTCTATGTGCAAAAGTTCATGTTCATGCAAAAACTCGCGGCACTGACCAAAGCCTTTGTCTTTTGAATAGATACGCTTTATACTTTTGAAGTTCTCCGCCTTCGTCGCAAATGCCATATGGATCGGCATGTATAACTCTGCAACGATCTTTACCGGGCTTTTAGCCAAGAGGTCCAGCGTCTCACCCACAATACCGTCACGTGAGTTCTCAATAGGAACAACGCCAAATTTTGCACGTCCCGCTTCTACTGTTTTAAAAACAGAATGGATCGAGCCAAGAGAAAGGTAATCGCTCATCGCACCGAAACGTGACTCTGCTGCCTGATGGGTAAAGCTTCCTTCCGGGCCAAGGTAGGCGATCCGTTCAGGCAGTTCAAGGTTGCGTGAAACGGCGAAGATCTCAAGATATAGAGCTTCAATAGCTGCTTGATTAAGCAGACCGCCGTCGGCTTTTGATTTTGCACTTAGACGTTCAATGATCGCTTTTTCACGTTCAGGACGGTAGATCGCACCACCTGTCTTGTGTTTGATCTCACCGACACGCTGGACAACACGCATACGCTCATTAAGTAAGTCAAGCAGCGCCTCATCCAGTCGGTCGATCTCTATACGACAATCGTCTAATGTTTTCATATCTTCTCTCCTACTTCTATCATATCAACGCAGATCATTTCCGGTCGGTGTGCAGCCGTTAACATTGAAATGATCTCATCTGTATTTTTATTTTTTCCGCTAAGCACAAAGAGAGTCCGCATACCCAACACTTAGGCACCGACAAGATCACCTTTGACATCATTGCTAATAATGGTAATTTTATCAAAACTTGCCTCTTTTTCTTGCATACGCAGTTTCCCTAAGGCACTTTCATAAAAAAGTCTGCTTGGTTTTCCCACCACTTCATAAATAGACGATGTTCTATAGCTAAGCATCTGTAAACTAGCCCCTACAACCGGATAACCTTTCCAATCTTTACCATAAAGCGCTGTCTCATGCATACCCATCAGCAACGCACCTAGAATGATAGACTCGATCATCTGAGCATATTCGTCGCTCACAAAATTCTGCTTGATGCCGATGACCACAGCTTCCGGTTATTCAAAATAAAGGGTATAACCTAACTTCGAAAGCTGCTCTACAAAAGTGTCCGTCCATGCGCAGCGATCTTGCTGCCTACTTTTATCTTCGAAGGCAGCAACACAAGGGGTCTAGATAATGTTTTTTGTCAATATCAGAACCGAGACTATTGAGGTAGGTTCTAAACTCTTTGGAACCCTCTTTTATGTTGTTTGTGATAATCATATAGGGGTGCTGGTCAGGTTAAGACGTGCTATAAAATCTATAGCTCCGTTTAGAGGTTGACGATTGCTCTCATCTATCAATCTCCTTGAACATCAATGAAGAAGAGCTTTAGTTCAGGAACTCTTTCTCAAGTGCGATAAGGTCTTCAAAGGTCTCTCTACGACGAATAAGACGATCCTCGCCCCCTTCTACAGCTACCTCTGCCGAACGGCCTCGGGTATTGTAGTTGCTTCCCATACCGAAACCGTAAGCACCGGCACTGTGCACCACTAAAAGATCATCATGTTCAAGAGCAGGCAGCGCATAGTCTTTCGCTAAGAAATCACCACTTTCGCAAACTGGTCCAACAATGTCAGCCTTGCTTGTGTCGCCCTCTTTATCTACCGCTTCAACAAAGTGATACGCATTATAGAGGCTTGGACGGATAAGATCGTTCATCGCCCCGTCGACAATGATAAAACGTTTGTCATCATTTTTCTTCTCATACATAACTTTTGTCAGGAAGTAGCCTGCATTCGCCGTAAGATAACGGCCAGGTTCACCGACAACAGTAATATCAAGGCCTGTCAACGTACCGAGAATGGCTTGAGCATAATCATACGGATCGATTGTTGTCTCATTATCGTACTGGATACCAAGACCGCCGCCCACATCGAAGAATTTCAGATTGATATCAATAGCTTGAAGCGATCGTACCATGTCAGCAACGATCTCACTCGCTTCACGGATAGGGTCAAGTTCGGTCAACTGAGAACCGATATGTTGATGAATACCGATCGGGTCAAGGTTCTCAGAGTTTTTTGCACGAATATACATACGTTTTGCCGTATTGATGTCAACCCCGAATTTATTAGCATGGAGACCGGTTGAGATATAGGGGTGTGTCTTAGGGTCTATGTTCGGATTAACACGGATGCTGATGCGCACAGTCGCGCCCATCTCTTTAGCGATCATCTCGACACGTTCCAATTCACCCTCACTCTCAAGGTTGAGATAAAGGATGTCCTTCTCGATCGCTTCACGGATCTCATCATCACCCTTGCCCACACCCGAGAAGATGATCTGGTACTTTGGGATCCCGGCTAAAAACGCACGGCGGACTTCACCGATGGAAACACAGTCAGCGCCTGCACCAAGCTTAGCAAAATGACGGACAACACTAAGATTAGAATTCGCTTTCACAGCATATGCAAGCAGGGTTTTCCGCCCTTTGAATGCCCCTTTTAACGACGTATACTGCTGTGTCATATGATCAAAGTCATACACATAAAGAGGTGTTTTATATTTGTTTGCTAACTCTTTAAAGTTCATTGCTTCTCTTCCTTATCTAGGATAAATTCCTAGCATTTAATTGGCGGATTTTAGCGCAAATGTACTTATGGGCACTTATAAAAAGCTCTTAAAATTCTGCTCTGTCAAGAAGTTAAGTATGGTTTTTTGGCTTTGACGGTGTCGAGTTACGGGCCCATTGCCATACGGCCACAAAAAAGAGGAGAAGGACAGGCAAAACAATGCCCAATTCACTCGGTATTGCCTTATTGAATGAGAGTTCTGAAAGTATAAAAAGTACCGCCCACGTCATAAGTGTCGCCAAGATAGCACCAAAACTAAAAATAGTAATGTTCAAAAAACGCTGCGATATCGGTACAAAAAAGAATATGATAATAATTAGACTTGGAACAAACAACGGGTTTAAAAATGTTTTATACAGCGCACTCTTAATACGATCAATATTTACATTTTGGTCTGTTAATAAAAAGAGTGCATCCACCGCATCCATAATGGTATAGTTTACTTTGCCCTCATAGACCTGATCCAAGATCTTGGGTTTAAAGCCTTTTAGGATCGAGAGGGTTTCGCGTTCTTCGATCTCAATACCTTGTCCGTCAAAAGAGATCTGGTCAGGTTTACGCATGACGTGTGCTTTTGGAACATGCCAATAGTCATCTTTATAGTAGGCGCTTTTGGCCACGACCAACGATTTCAAGTTACTCTCATCGATCTCAAAGACCCGTACATCTGTAGCGCGTTGTTGCAGTGGAAACAATTTTCCAAAAAAGATGAATTTGTTTTCATAGGTAAAAAAGAGGTTCGATGTCGGTCTCAAATAACTTGAGCTTTTTTCAATATTCGTAGCGTATTCATTAGCTCGCGCAAATGCAGATGTAGCATGCAAAGCGACATAGATCGAAATGACCATTACTGAGACTAGGACAAAAGGCTTTAAGACATCATTTTTTGAGTAGCCTATAGAGTAAAAAGCCACAAGCGCGTTCGAACGTATCAAGAGCACTTTTGTAGCGATCATACCAAAGACCAAGGCAAGCGGCAGCAGCATATCAACAGCATAAAAAGTTTTATAGACGACATAGATCATAACAAGGTTAGCAGAGTCAGGCAGGTTAGCCCCATTTTCCATAAAATCGAAACCGACCATGAACGCGCTCAGTGCTGCCAAAATAATAAGAAAATATCTGATGTAATGAAAAGCAATATAACGAAAGACTAACAAAGGGAGGCTTCCTTTTCAAAAGTGATAGTAGATTTTATCGAATCTACATTAATGGCCACCTCGAAAGCGCTAATCAGTCGGAGAGGTTACCTATATATGGATTCGTTTACGTAATAGGTGTATTTGCTTTATTGGGAACTTTTTTGATTGAATATTTTGAAGCAACGTCTTCCCATGAAGGGGTGCACCATAATGCTTCTATCGCATCAGCAGCTTGTGCTATTTGTTCTGTCAGCAGCTCTTTTTGACTCTCGTCGTATTTTCCAAGAACATAGCTCGTGATCTCACCCTTATGTTCAGGACGACCGATACCTACACGAACACGCACATACTCTTTACCGATCAGAGAGTCTGTGGACTTTAAACCGTTATGGCCGCCATGGCCGCCTCCGAGTTTGAAACGCAGTGCCCCGAAAGGGAGATCAAGATCGTCATGAATAACAATAACATCATCAATTTTATAAAACTTTTTAACAGCCGCTACAGCGCGTCCGGAAAGGTTCATAAAAGTGGTGGGTTTGAGTAAAAAGTGTTCTTTTATCTTGAAAAGTTCGCCTTCGAATGCGGCTTTGGAGATGTTGTCGTGAGAATGACGGGAAAGAAGTTCATCTATGACCATGAAACCGACATTATGTCGAGTCTCGGCATAGGCCGGACCAGGGTTACCAAGTCCGACAATAAGCAAATTATTTCGCTTTGATCATACTTAGTACACCGACACGATCAGTGTCTACGAACATTACATTTTCGATAGCAGCAAGATCACGGATAAGTACAGAGTCACCAACGTCAAGGTCAGTAACGTCTACAACGATTGAAGTTGGAAGTGCTTCTGGCACAGATCTAACAGCAAGACGCTTTTTAGCAATATACAGCATACCTTTGTTTTTAAGACCAACAGGTGAGCCAACAGTCCCAACCGGTACATGGAATGTACTCACAACACCCGGCTGTGCAATCATAAGATCAACATGTAGAAGGTTTCCTGTTACTGCATGTGACTCATAGCTCTGTACAACAACATTCAACTCTTTACCATCTACTGATACAGCAAATGGCAAAGTATCTTTATTACGAACTGTACGGATATAATCATTCATTTTGAATGCAGCATTGATGTTCTCAAGACCTTTTCCGTAAATATTCGCAATTAGATAACCATCACGGCGTAGCGCTTTTGTACCACTTTTACCGATACTCTCTCTAATAATTCCTTCTAACATAGTTAGTCCTTTAAATAAAATAGGCCGGATTATACTTAAATAGTTTTAAAAAGGAGGTTAAAGTAGTGTTAAGAAAGATGGTGAAACTCATCTTAACCAGAAAAAGTTTCAGATTTACAGAAAAAGTTTCAGATTTGGGGTAAGTTGTGTTTAACTCAGACCGATAGCGTGCTAGTGCACGTGGAGAGTCTGAGTTGGACGCAAATTGCGCCAAAGGTGGAACTTTACTTTTTGATTTGGAAGATCTCGTCCTCTTCAAATGCTGTTTCTTTCCCGCCTGTAACATTGGTTTTACCGACTTTTCCACCCATCCCCTGCATCTTAAGCTTAAGGTCAGACGGTGAGGTCGCATAATTGAAGGCCGAATCTGTAGAAATGATCTTGGTGTCCCAAAGGTCCAAGATATGCTGATCAAAACTTTGTGAGCCATAGATCTCACGTCCCTCTTCAATAGCATCACGGATCTCAACGTCACGATTTTCCAGGATAAGCTGCGCGATAAACGGCGTTTTAACCATAACTTCAAGTGCTGCAACACGTTTATTCTCGATCGTTGGGATAAGACGCTGAGAGATAACCCCCTGCAGTACCGAAGCGAGCGAGAGACGGATACGAGGCTGTTCTTCCATAGCAAAACTTGAGACAATACGGTTGATCGTCTCTTTCGCATCTAACGTGTGCAGTGTTGAGAAAACCAAGTGACCTGAGTCAGCCGCATGCAGTGCTGTCTCGATGGTCTCACGGTCACGCATCTCACCCACCAGAATAATGTCCGGATCTTCACGCAGTGCAGCACGCAGTGCGTTTCCGAAACTATAGGTATCTTGCCCGACACTACGCTGATTTACAATACACTTTCTATCTTTATGGACAAATTCGATCGGATCTTCAACCGTTACAATGTGCTTTCTTTTATTCCAATTGATCTCATTGATCATTGCCGCAAGCGTTGTTGATTTACCCGAACCGGTAACACCTGTGACCAGGACAAGGCCCCGTTCAAGCAGCGTAAACTTATGGATGATTTTCGGTAACCCAAGCTCTTCAAGAGAGAGGATCTTAACCGGGATCACACGAAAGACTGCCGAAACACCTTCCATCTGAAAAAAGATATTGACACGGAAACGGGTGTGATCATCGTATGGATACACAAGGTCAAGCTCTTTCTTCTCCACAAACTCCGGGAAACGTGTTCGAAGAAGTTCTTTAGCAAAAGTAAGGGCATCTTCTTTAGACAGAATCTCACCGGAAAGAGGTGTGATATCACCATTGATTCGGGCACGCACAATAGCATTCGCTTTAACATGGAGGTCAGAGCCTCCGGCATCGATCATACGTTTAAGATAACCACGAATTTTATCTAAGGTCTCAAAGGTTAACGAACTGATATCCACGTCTAATGCATTATGTGTTACCATCTCTACTCCAATTCACTCAATATATCTTTGAATGCCTCTTTAAAGGCATCTAATCCATCATCTATCTGTTTCTGAACAACCGCATCAAAATCAATACCTGCATCTTCGATCTTCTGGAAATGTGCAGCAATAGTCTTAGAATCTATAGGTAATTTTACCATGTTATCGCCACCTTTGACAAAGGCCTCAATAGTCTCTACCGGCGCGGTGTTAACTGAGTGTGCAGCCAAGAGCTCGTCAATATAGTAAGATGGCCGCAGCTCATCACCTTTTACCCCTGTTGACGCAAAGAGTGTACGGCATCGTTCCACACCCTTTTCTTCGATAGCATTGTAGATAGCAGCGGCATTATAGTTCCCTGACAGTGCCGGTGCAATCCCCTTTTTAATGAGTTCTGCATCCAATGCACGGTCGATCCGGCTGACAAAGACACTGATCACGGTGTCAACACGTGCACCACTCTCTTTTTGTCCGGCTTCAAAGGCCTCTGCACAAGAGAGCGCCTGCTCTTTCGAGAAGATCAATGTTGCATTCACCGCAATATTTTCACCGACCAGTGCCTTCATCGCCACATAACCGGCTTTTGTTGCCGGAACCTTGATCATCACATTGGGACGGCCAATAGCTTTATGCAGACGGCACCCTTCAGCAATCGTAGCATTCGCATCATCGCAAAGTGACGGATCGACTTCGATACTCACATAGCCGTCATCCCCAGCGTCATATAAGGGACGTAAAATATCAGCCGCTTTTTGAATATCAAAAATAGCGACTGCTTCGTATTTTGCCTTGGCATCCAAGCCGTCAAGCTCCGCTAATTGACGTTTATATGCCGGTGAGGTCAGGATGGCATTTTTAAAGATCGAAGGGTTCGATGTCGCGCCGTTAATAATCCCTTTTTCTATTAATGTTTTAAATTCATTGTCTAAATAGTCACGTTCAATAAAATCTGCCCAGAGGGAAAATTTCTCTTCTTTTAGATACATCAAAATTCCTAAGTAAAAATATATTTGGAATGATTATAACTCAAAGATATTCCATCTTAATTAAGAACGAACCTTAGCCATAGACCTAAGCACTTTTGAGAACTAATTACGCAGAAAATTACCCAATAAATTGTTTAAAGACAATAGCTGCATTGGTACCGCCAAAACCAAAATTACAGCTCAATACACAATTCACCTCTGTTTGGACGGCACTGTTTTTGACAAGATTGATCTTTTCCATCTCATCCTCACTCTCGCTGTAATTTATAATCGGCGGTAAGATGTTTTTCTGCATCGCTAAAATGGAGACAACGGCTTCGATCGCTCCCGCTGCTCCAAGGGTATGGCCGATCTGACCTTTGATCGAACTCACATAAGGTCTCATATCGCCAAAAACCTCAGCAATCGCTTTTGCCTCACAGATGTCATTATAAAAAGTACTGGTACCGTGGGCATTGATGTAGTCGACCTTAGGAGAGAGCGCCATCTCAAAAGCATCACGCATTGCGCTGATAGCACCGCGTGACTCCGGGTGTGGTGTCGAGATGTGATAAGCATCGGCACTCTCACCAAAGCCAATGATCTCGGCATAGATCTTCGCACCGCGTTTTTGCGCATGTTCGAGTGTTTCGAGAACAAGTGCTCCCGCCCCCTCCCCCATAACAAAACCGCTGCGCGCTTTGTCAAATGGACGGACGGCCTCTTTCGGGGTCTCATTATGATCTTTACAGAGCGCATTCATCGCACCGAACCCGCCAATAGCAAGCGGCGTAATGCCTGCTTCTGCACCGACTACAAGCATCCCTTCGCCTTTTGAGAACTGTAATGTTTTGTAGGCTTCTATAATCGCGTGTGTTCCGGCAGCACATGCTGTGTTTTCACTCAGATTGGGACCTCTAAGATCGAACTTCATCGAGACCTGGCCCGCTAACATATTGGGCATATAAGAAGGCATTAGAAAAGGAGAGATGTGCGAGAGTTTGGAGCTGTTTTTAATGTCTGCCGCCTCTTCAACCGAACCGATGCCGACAAGACAGTTGGCGCTGACTACGCCAAAGGCTGTTGTATCGACATCTGTTAAAGCGGCATCAGCATAGGCTTCCATAGCTGCATGCAGGCCAAGCTGTATAAAGCGGTCTGCTTTCTTCTGGTCGCGTTTTTTCAGGACTGTCGAGGGGTCAAAACCTTTGACCTCTGCTGCGATCTTACAGTCAAGTTCACGCGTATCACAAAGTGTGATCGTATCGATCCCGCACTCGCCCTTGACCATGGCAGTGAAAGAGTCTTTGTCATGACCCAAGGCGTTGATCATACCTAGACCTGTCACAACAACACGTTTCAAAAGAGTCCCCCCTTGACATCCTTGATCAGACGATCTCCCCATGCATCAATATCGGTCTCCGTCTGAGAGGTCAAGATGACAAACGAGATGTCATATTTTGGATAGATCCTTATCATTGTCCTGAATCCAGGCCCCAGCCCCTGGTGCTGATAAAAAAACTCGCCCTTGTCTTTGATGTGGTACCACCCTATACCAAAACGGACATCTTCCTGAGAAGAGAGAAATGAGTCGACTTTTACCGTCGGTGTCTCCAAAAACATCTTCTTTGTCTTTTCATCCATAAGCAGATGATTGTTGTACGCCGAAAGAAAAAGAGCCATATCATGGATAGGAGCGACAAGACCGCCAGCAGCCAACCATCCGATGTCAAACTGTTTCAACCACTCCGTGGTCCCATCCCAATGGTCTTTATTGGCACTGTCCATAAACATACGCATCGCAATGCCGGTAATCGAGAACATCTTCATCGTACCATAGACCTGGTCTGCAGCCATCGCATCCGTATACGTAAAGCCACTCCTTTTCATCTGTGCCGGTCCAACGACGCGTTCCATCACCATCTCACCAAAACCTTCGCCTGTCGCCTTTTCGATGATACGGCTTAATATGATGTACTCTGCACTCGAATAGTTAGCCTCAGACCCCGGTAGATATGGCAATTCTACATATTTGGCGGTCTCAAGACCACTCGCTTTTGCATATGCATAATAGTCATCATCTGTCAATGGACGTACCTCGGAAGAACGGTCCGTAATACCTGAGCTGTGGTTAAGCAGGTTCAAGATCGTCACGGTAACCTCTTTGCCTTCATACTTGGCTCTAAATCGCGGCAAGTACTTTTCGACAGGGTCCTCCAGCCCAAGCACCCCTTCATTGACCAGCTGCATAACAAGGGTTGCAGACAATATCTTAGTCAGAGAAAAAACATGGTAGATACTCTCCAAAGAGGTTGCTTGAGATGCCTTAGAATCATTAAACCCAAAGCTGCTCTCATAAAGGATCTTGTCGCCTTTTAAGACAGCGAATGATGCAGAAGGCGGTGTCTGTGCCGTTGTCTCCTCGCGTACAAAATCCTCAAAACTCTCTACGCCGCCAAAAAGGTTAAGACCGATAAGAAGAGTTAAGAACAGTGTTTTCACAGACGTACCTTTTTCCCCATGTTGTTCTTCTCAATACTCTTAACATTTATAAGTTCAAAACTGAAGTTTATCTCCGGATAATGCACTTTAAAAAGCGCTTTAACATCCTTCTCACTTGGCATTTTTCGCCCGGCAATTTTGATCTCTAGACTCTCGTCTTTGAGCTTTGTGTTGTCTTTTTTAATACTGATAAGGGCATCTGCAACGCCTAAGGCGTTTTCGATGATGTTTTCTAGTTCGACGATAGAGATACGTTTACCTGACACTTTAATGATCTCATTGGCACGGCCTAAAAGCTTAAATCTTTTACCGTCTAGTTCAATAATATCAGTGGTGGTATAAGGGCGCTTCATCAATGTGATATTCTCTTCAAAAAGATGACTTGATAGATAGGGCGAATCCACCACCATACGTGATTCGTGGGTCTTCGTCACTGAAACGCCTTTGAGTGGTTCCCAGAAAGGGTCCACACCTCTTTTTATCGCCACCCCGCCTGTCTCGGTCGAGCCAAAAAGCTGGATCAGTCTTGTGTTGTACTGCTTCTCAAAACGCGCTACTTCTTCTTCGACCAAAAGGCCTGTAGACGATAGAAACACCACATTGGAGAGCTCATCTTCACGCTTCAGGCGCAACAGTGCTTTAATAAAGACAGGACTTGTCACCACCAGGCTTTTTTTATGCTCATGCAGTGTCATCAGCTCTTGCGGATAATACTCCTCTTTGAGCAGGACTTCACACCCTAGCCGTTTTGGCAGCATCAGACCTGATAAAAAGCCATAAATATGAATAAATGGAACCGTAACAATCACTCTTTCAAATTTCTCAGGCTCAAAAAGTGCCTGCAGCGCGTCAAGTTCACCTTCGATGTTCTCTCTGTTTTTGATCGCTCCGGTCGGTACGCCCGTTGTTCCTGAAGTAAAAAAGAGGGCATAGGCAGAAATAGGCAGAACGGAGTTTTCGCCGGTTTCGTTAAAGTGCCCTATCCCCAACTCTTTGACACGCTGCGCAATAGTCTCGATCTTGCCGTCAAATAGAACCGGTGTCACACCCTGCTCGATAGCCTTATGCAAAAGCCCGAAAAGTTCCGGTTTGGTATGCGCGGAAAAGGTCGCCTCTTTTGTAGCCAGGATCTCTTGTTTAATCTGGATCGCTTCAAGAGTCGTGTCATTTCTGATTCCGGCATTGTCGATGTGGATGATGTTCATAGTTTACTTCTTTGGTCAATTTTCTATTGACATTTATAGTACAAGATGGCTTATAGAGAGGTATAGCAGGCATTTTACCTCTAAAAACGTAGGGTGAATTTTGCTCCGTGTGTGCTGTTAGAAACGTTTAGTGTCCCGTCTAAGCTCTCTTCGACGATCATTTTGGACATATAGAGACCTATACCAACACCTTGAGACTCAAACTTGGTGCTGAAATATGGCTCAAAGACTTTCGAAAGATTTTCTTTATCGATGCCCCCGGCACTATCCTCGACCTCGATAATGTGTTTACCATCTTCTTCTTTAGCAACTCTGATCTTGATCCACTTCTCTTGAGCATCGCTACTGTTCAGAGCATCTCTTGCATTGTTTAAAAGCACCAGCAACACTTGAATAAGTTCCCCTTCGACAATGTTGACCTTTTCGACACTTTCAATACTTTTATCGACACGGATATCACTCTTTTTCAGACCACTCCAAACCAGGTCAAGTGCTTTGTCGACCACTTCGTCCAAAGCTCTATCAACCTTCTCTTTGTCACTTTTAAAATACCCGTTGAAATCCTGAATCGTCTTCGACATATGCTCGGTCAGGTTCTCGATCTGCTCAATGTTTTTGTCCAAACTGATATTATCCAAAGTCTTACGTCTGTGATCTGTCTCGATCCTCATCGCCACCGAGTTTATCTCCGAAAGCGGCTGTCGCCACTGGTGAGCAATGTGGCGAAGCATCTCACCCATCGAGGCGAGTTTTGCCTGTTCGTGGATGACTTTTGTTTTTTCAGCAAGCTGTTCCTGGTTGATCTTGTAGCGATAGGCAAGACCCATAGAAAGCAATGCTACTTCAACCAACGTGCCAAATTGAAAAAAATTCACTGTAAAATCGTTTCTAGGAATAACACTCATAGCCACGAGTCCTGTTATGATGATGCCAAACATCATTGTAAACCAGCCGGTAAAATAAAAAATTGCAATCCGGTTCTTTTTCACAACCATCATATATAAACCAACATACAGTAAAAATACACTTTGTATTAACATCGTGATATTGAAAAAATAATGATTATAGTGATTATAATAATCTAAAAACTCTATAATTGGTTTCAATAAACTCGCTAAAATCGCTATGAGATTTAGATACATAAATAGACGTAAAGTTTTATCAATTTTCGGCACGTTCAACTTTGTGTTTAAAAAAGAGCGTGCGAATTGGGTTGCCATCAGAGTACAAGTGGCTGCCAAATGAATCTGCATCGTGCCTGCGTCAAGGCCTGCGCTATCTTTAAAAAGGTACTGTGCGATACTCCCATTATAATAAAGCATTACAGCCATCACGGCTATATGGTAAATAACATAGTCAAGAATAGCCCGTTCACGCAGAAAGACAAAAAGCATGAAATTATAAATGAGCATGATAACAACTGCCCCAAAGTAAAACACTTTAAATGTATTGTCTACCTCGAGATGTGATAAATACTCTTTTTTATTAACAAAAGCATACTCTAAATTCATTCTCGTCCAGTTGTTAACTCGAAGATAATACGTAAGACTGCTATGAGCTTTTGTATTAATGGGAATAGCCACTTCTGGGTCATTAAAATAGCGATTGACAAAAGGCAGCATATCACCCATATGTGCCAATAATGTTCCATTTATATCAAAAAACTCGACAGAGTCCAGCCGAACATCCCTAAAAACCAATACTTTTTCTTCTGCATTAGCAGTATTGTTAGCGTAGACTACTTTTAGCCAAACAGAGGCGTCTGTAAAGCCTAAGTTTGTATTTACAAGTGGTAAAAAAACATCATCAATTGAATTAACAACTTTGTCGACTGTCAATTTTTGGCTGTCATCTTCATAATAACTGATCTCAATGGCTGTTTGACCGAATAACGATGTAAATAACAGTAATATAAATAAATAAAATTTCATGCGAGATTATAACCAAACAACTTCTATCTAATAAAAGGTAATTCATTATGAGTAAACAGCATTCATTTTCTATGCAAGCAGGAGATATCCTATTAACAAAAGGATTAACCGATACGTCTAGTAAAGTAGTTAAGTCACAGTTTATAGCACAATCATTAATACGTGGTTATCCTATATTGAATAGAATTTCTCATAAATTATTCTTTTATATTATTTATAAATT
>JAQIBF010000151.1 GCA_027859195.1 Helicobacteraceae bacterium | reverse complement strand
TCACCTACGGCTCAAACAGAGTGATTTTCATAACGGTCACTCTCTTCTTACGTTCAACTCTGTAGATGCCACGAAAAAAGCAAAGCGGTAACGCATTTATTAACGTTAAAGCTAGCGCTTTAATCCCTGTTTGCTTTGTTTGGTGACAGTTAGTTCTGATGTCGAAATAGCTCATTTTGGAGTTCTAGTAAATATTGGCGTTTAACCGCCAATTAGCCAGGAAGCCGATAAGTTGTTTTGTAAGATGAGAATATAGTGCCGAAGGGTATCGCTCTTTTCTTTTTTGGTTACTTCTTCTTTTCAGAGAAACATTTTCTATGCAAAAGCGGTACCCTTGTTTTGAGCGAGACTAGGTGAATTGCGTAGCAAGAGAGGATGCCCTGGGGTGCAAAAGATGAAATGCATGGGAGTAGCTTTGCTACGAGTCGTGAAAAAGTAACGTGCTAATGCTATGAAGTAATGAAAAAAGTTAGAATTGGAGAAACACCTATGTAGTCAAAAAACTAAACAAGAAAGGAAAATTACAAGGAAATAGTAATTGTTATCTTCCGCCAAAGCGGTCATTCCACCACTCTGCAGGCGATATGGTCTTCTTCTTGATAAACTCTTCGTCAAAACGGTATTCGTACTCTTTAACGTACTCTAAGACGATCTTATAGGCTTCTATAATGTCAGAACTCATCTTGGTGGCGGTTTCTGTCTCGTCAATGTGTTTGTCGGGGTGCCACTGGTGCATAAGGTTTCTGTAGCGAGTTTTTATTTCAGGGAGAGAGGCTGTGTCTCTAAGACCAAGTAGTGTTTTGGCCTTCATAACCTCTTCAAAGGAGTGCATTGATGTAGTGTTTAGTCTTTTTGTTGACGCATGTAAGTCGGTACATCTAGATAGTCATCGCTGATATCACCACCTACAACCATTTTGGGACGTAAAGTCTGATGCGTTGTAGTTGTTTGCGCTTGAGCAGTCGTATCCGAGATAAAGGTCTCATTATTGACACCCTGGTTGAGGTCTTTTTCAAAACCTGTAGCAATCAGTGTAATACGAATAGCATCAATAGGCATGTTCTCATCCGTGGTTGTTCCAAAGATTACGTCGGCATCGTCGTCCGCACTTTCATGTACGATTTCCATTGCTTCTGTCATCTCCATCATTGGAAATTCCGGGTGCATGTGGAAGTGAACCAAGACGCCCATTGCTCCATTGATCGACATATTGTCAAGCAGTGGAGATTCAATAGCAGATTTGATCGCTTCGTAAGCAGCATTCTCACCTTGATGCTCGCCAACACCCATCAACGCCATACCACGATGGCACATAACAGTCTGAAGGTCAGCAAAGTCAAGGTTGATGTCATTGTCACCATGTGAAAGGATAACCCCTGACGTACCACTTACCGCTTGTGCAAGAACCGAGTCAACGATCTTGAAACTCTCACGCATACCAAGACGTTTGTCAATGATAGAGAGGAGTTTGTCGTTAGGAATTACAACGATAGAGTCACATTCACTTTTAAGATCATCAAGACCTTTTTCCGCAAGTTTAGAACGCTTTCCACCTTCAAACTTGAACGGTTTAGTCACAACGGCAATAGTCAATGCACCGATCTCTTTAGCGATCTGTGCAACGATAGGAGCAGCACCTGTTCCTGTACCACCGCCAAGTCCGGCAGCAATAAAGACAATATCTGCACCGTCAAGAGCCGTACGAAGTTCATCATAGCTCTCTAAAGCAGAATCTTTACCGATAGAAGGCTTCATACCTGCACCAAGACCTTTGGTCAGTTTGCCGCCAAGTTGGATCTTTGTGTTTGCCAAAGAGCTGTCAAGCACTTGCGCATCCGTATTTGCAACAATTAGTTCAATACCGGTAACACCTTCATTGATCATATGCCCGATCATGTTGCCACCACCGCCACCGACACCAACAGCAACGATTCTAGCACCAGTTTGTCGAGTCGATTCCTCGATTATAAACATATCACTACTCATTTCACACTCCTTGTTAAAATAACTGGGTCATCCAGTTCCAGAATTTTGATAACGCACCTGCTTCCTGTTCACCCTTTGACTTAGAAGGGGTGATAGGTTTTCCTATTTTTACATTGCTGGGTTTCGCAGGGGAATCGTAATCAATTGTCGGTATACCCGTAGGCTCAACATCGCCAAGATCCGGCATGCCAAGATCATCAAAATCATTTTTGGTATGACGCATCTTTTTGTTGACATCAACCTCATACAGTGAATAGCCATTAGCTTCATAACGAAGAAGACCGATCGCACCAGAATAGGCCGGATTGCGAAGCTGATCAAAAAGGCCGTCCACTTCAATTGGTTTGGCAATACGCACAGGAAGGTTGTCAAAGATCGCACTTGCAAGTTCACGCAGCCCGACCATGTTGGTAAAACCGCCTGTTAATACTATACCGGCACCCATCTGCTCTTTAAGACCACTTTTTTCTAACGATTGGGCAATGATCATCAGTGTCTCTTCGACACGGGCGTAGATGACATTGTGAACGACTTCCAAAGAGACCTCATGGGTCGAACTCTCATCACCGATTATCGGTAGTTCGATCAGGTCGTTGTTCGGTGTGTAAAGTGAACCGTATTCCATCTTGACCCTGTCTGCAACATTAAGAGGCGTGTGAAGAGCCATGGAAAGATCATTCGTGATATGGTTTGAACCGACACCTAGAAAATCATTAAAACGGATAGAGTTACCTGAATGAATGACGATATTGCTTGTACTGCCGCCCATGTCTACAACAGCGACACCGAGCTCTTTTTCATCGTCGTTTAAAACGGCAATAGCAGAGGCATAACCGCTTAAGACTACATTTTCTACTTCAACACCTGCCGCACGTACAGCTTTTCTAAGATTATGAAAGTTTGACTTTTGCGTGGTTATGATGTGCGTTTCAACTTCTAAACGCGATGCATTCATTCCAAGCGGATCTTCAATGTAGTCTTGGTCATCTACTTTGAAGTTAAAAGGAAGAGTATGAAGTATCTCATACTCATTGGGAATATTGGCATTGTAAAGTGAAGTACGCATAACACGTTCGATCTCTTTAAGGGAGATCTCTTTGTTAGGGATGTTGACAATACCGGTTGATACCAAGCTTTTAGTGTAGGCACCTGAAATGCTCACAGTCGCTTTTTTAATATCTATTCCTGCGACACGTTTAGCATCTGAGAGTGCATTTTTAATCGATTTTGAGGCTAACTCTATATTCGTGATACTGCCTTTTTTAAGGCCTTGTGCTTTAGCAATTCCGGCACCTGTGATCTGTATATTGTTCTCAGAATCAATATTGGCGATAATCGCACAGATCTTAGTGGAACCGATGTCAATTGCTAAAACTGATCTGCTCACGTTAGTTGCCCCCTACGTAAGATTCGATCGTAAATTTTGTTTCGAGCAGCTTAATAAGTGATGCATCAAAGATCGAAGCTTTAAGACGGGCTGCCTGTGCTGCTTCTGTACCTGTTGTCTTATCAGTCAACTTCTGTTCTGTTATATTGAAAAGTACCAGCTTGTTGTTACTTACGGCAACTGAACCACGTTTTTGCAGTGAAGCAAAAAGTTTAGAAACAAAAAGTTTTGTCTCATCTTGACTTAGTCCGGACAGTGGTGTACTTTGTGTTGAAGTAATGAAGTTACTTTGTGTGCCCTTGAAACTTTTCAGTGAACTGTTTGCTAGTTCTTGTAGTTTTTGTGCACTTTGTTGTCTCTTGTAATCAACAAGAACAGCACTCTTTGCATCATCAAAAGATTTAACGATTGCCGGGTTTGCCTGTTCTAGTTTTATCGTAACATATTTGTCAGATAGCTTTCGGGGTTTCATAAACGGGCTTGTGCTATTAAGTGCAGTGATCTCAGTAAAGATCTCCGCTGTAAATGGGTTGTTGTCTTCATCAACAGTGATCGTCTCAACTGCAATGCCGCTCTCTAGATTGCCTTTTTTGAATGCAATATAGCTACGAAGGGCTTGCTTGTTGGTTGCTTTTTCGTCTAAAGATGCGATGACCAACGCTCTTGCAGCATCAAGTTCCAAGATCTTGCCTTCAGCATCTGTATAGTGAGTACGGTTTGCTTTGTAGTGTTCTTGAACCGCTGACGCATCTGCATTAGCCGAGATCTTTTCCTGTGTGACTACTTGAAGGGTAAAAGATGGTTTATGCATATAGTTCTGCTGATGTGTTTCCCAAAATGCTTTCAGTGCTTTGTCTGAAAGGTCGAGTGTAATATCGTTGGCATTAAGGACTTTGTATTCGATCTTGTCTGTAATGTTGTTGACAGTTGTAAAGATTTTCTCTTCAAAAGGAAGTGGCTCACTCTGAAAAAGTGAAAGTACTTTTTGAATCAGGATAGATTTACGAAGATCATTCTCATAGTCAGCAACATTAAGGTTGTTCTGTTTTAGAAGTTTTACATAAAGCTCTTTTGAAAACTTGCCATCTTCAAAGAACATGTCTTGAGCGACGATGACTTTTGAAAGTTCCTCTTTAGTGACCTTTAGGTTATAGCTGTTAGCCAGGTTTAAGATAAGTCCTTGCTCAACGACTTGGCGCATTGCTTGTTGTTTTAAACCAAAACTCTCAGCCTGCTTTTCATCAAAGTTTCCTTGAAAAACCTGGTTGTACTGTCCGTAAAGACGGCTGTATGCCTGTTGCCATTCTCGTTGACTTATAGCGATGTCGCCTACTTTAGCGACGGCTCCGGCTTTATCGCCGTAGCTGTATTGTCCCCAACCTACAAAACCTGCGCCGATAAAAGCGAATGTTGAGATCCAGATGGTGATTACAAGGTATTTTCGGTGTCTTTGCATCCAAGTGATCATTGTAATGTTACCCTTAATATATTAATTGCTTATATTTTATGTTTTTTAATATTAAACCTGCATAAAAGTTCCCTGATTTAGGCATATTGTCGCATTTTTTGCAAATGGATATTTCGCTATGATTAGATTATAAAATCGAATGAAGGACAAATGATGAATAATGCGATGATGGCCAAGAGGGACCTTGATGTTATATGGCATCCATGTACCCAGATGAAAGACCACGAGTTCTTGCCGATGATACCTATCAAAAAGGGAAAAGGGGTCTATTTAGAGGACTTTGAAGGCAATAGTTACATTGATGCAGTAAGCTCTTGGTGGGTCAATATCTTTGGCCATGCAAATGATTATATCAATGATGCAGTCAAAAAACAGTTGGACACACTCGAACATGTTATTTTGGCAGGGTTCACGCATGAGCAGGTGATCCGTCTGAGTGAAAGACTTGTAGATATGACGCCAAAAGGACTAACACGCTGTTTTTATGCAGACAATGGTTCTTCAGCTGTAGAAGTCACGTTAAAGATGAGTTATCATTTCCATAAAAACCAAGGCAGAGAACGCCCGTTGTTTGTCTCCTTAAGCAACTCATATCATGGTGAGACCATTGGTGCGCTTTCTGTCGGTGATGTCGAACTTTACAAAGAGACGTATGAACCACTGCTGATCCGTTCTATTCAGACTCCGGTACCTAAGGATCAAAGTGAAGCGGCTGCATTGGAAGCTGCCGAGGCACTGGAGATCTGTTTTAAAACACATCCGGATGAGATTGCAGCCCTGATCGTAGAGCCATTGATACAGGCTGCCGGTTCGATGCACATGTACCATCCGCTCTTTTTAACAAAGGCACGTGAACTTTGTTCCGCTTACGGTATTCATCTTATTGCAGATGAAGTAATGGCAGGTTTCGGACGAACAGGAACAATGTTCGCTTGTGAGCAAGCCGGTATAACACCGGATTACATAGTGTTATCAAAAGGGCTGACGGGAGGCTATCTGCCGCTCTCTGTTGTACTAACAACTGACGAAGTCTATAATGCTTTTTATTGTGATTATGAACTCAATAAAGCCTTTTTACATTCACATTCATACACAGGAAATGCTTTAGCCTGTGCAGCCGCGAATGCAACGTTGGATATCTTCGAATCAGAAAATGTTATAGTTAAGAATCAAGAAACAGCAAAATATATGGCATCAAAACTTGACAGATTTAAGAGCTTAAGCAATGTCAAAGAAATACGTCAATGCGGAATGGTAGCTGCAGTTGAGCTTAAAGGCTATGATTCGAGTGAACGAATCGGTCTTAAAGTTTATGAGTACGGATTGAAGCATGGTGTTCTTCTTCGTCCTCTTGGACATATTGTCTATTTTATGCCGCCATACATAATCACAAAAGAGGAAATCGATATTATGATGGACACAGCCTATGCGGCTATCTCTCAGATTTAGAACAATATAATGTTGAGATGTGCACTTATACTTTTGTGTTTACTCACCTATATAAATGCAGAAGAGATCACGATCAATTCAAAAGTCATAACAAAAGCGCACAATGATCTACGAAAAAAATACGGTTCACCAGCGCTTGTCTATTCTGAAAGTCTGGAAAAATCGGCGAGACAGTGGGCAAAGAAACTTCAAGTTGATGGTTGTGAAATGGTGCATTCACAGGGAAAGGTCGGTCCAAGCGGTGAAAACCTTTTCTGGGCAAGTGCACAAAAGAGAGCGAATACCAAAGATGCTGAAGGAAACTGGATCTGGCAGCAAAGTGTACAAAATGTCAAAGAGACAGCGGTAGTAAAAGCTTGGTATGATGAAGTTAAATGGTATGACTATGATACAAATAGTTGTCAACAAGGCAAGATGTGCGGTCACTACACGCAGGTTATATGGAAGACAACGACAGAGCTCGGATGTGCCGCGATGGTCTGTACTGATCTGTCACAAGTCTGGGTCTGCGAGTATTCCCCTGCCGGCAATGTGTCGATACGTCACCTGTCTGGAAAAGTAGAAAAGATAAAACCGTATTGAAAGAAGAGCATACCTGGCACGACATCGGTGCGGAAGAGATGTTGGAACGTTCTCGTCTACATAAAAAAGAGGTCATCACATCTTTTCAAAAGGCAATGCCATTCATGATTTTTGGTATATTTTCTCTCAGTTAGGAGTTCTTGAGTATGATTGGCTAATATCAGGTTTTGTACGTGTTATTGCCGTAATATTGTTACTTGGCGCTTATATGTAGTTGTTGTATATTGCATTTTTAAAAAATGAGAATAAAATAAGGAAAAGATCTACAAAGGGAATAAGATGAGTAATGACGTAAATGACTTTTCACTCACAGAAGAGATCTGGCATGCGATAACGCACGGCATAGGTTTGGCACTCAGTATTGCAGCACTGACGATCATGGTGGCGTACTCTGCACAGAGTGGTTCACTGCTTTCTGTTCTCGCCAGTGTTCTTTTTGGAACGACTTTGATCATTTTATACGGTTCGTCAACACTCTATCATGCTATTACCCACCACGACATCAAAAAAAGGTTTCAGCAGTTTGACCATGCCTCAATCTACATTTTGATAGCAGGTTCTTATACTCATGTGACATTGATCTCTTTGGGCGATACGCTGGGGTATAGCATCTTTGGTGTTGTGTGGGGGGTCTCATTCATAGGGATATATCTTAAGTTCGCTTATCCCGGACGTTTTGAGAAACTCTCCTTGGTTCTCTATCTTCTCCTTGGCTGGCTGATTGTTATTGCGATCAAACCTCTTTTAGGTGTTATGGAACCGGGCGGCTTATGGTTGCTCTTGGCGGGCGGGCTCTCTTATACTTTTGGTGTTATTTTTTATGTTTGGGACAACCTCCCTTTCAACCATGCTGTCTGGCATCTGTTTGTCCTGGGCGGCAGTATCTGTCACTTTTTTATGGTCTTACTGTATGTCATCTAAGAAATTTACTCTCTATATAGATGGCGATGCCTTTCCCAACCTCTTAAAACCAATCGTATTACGTTCTATAAAACGTCTGCATATTCCAACGTTTGTCGTTTCGAATAAGAAGATAACATTGGGTGATTCTAAACTTATTACCTACATCATCGTCGAACAGGGTGCGGACGAAGCGGATCATCAAATCGTGGAGATGGTCGAAGAGGGTGATCTTGTCATCACTGCCGATATTCCGCTGGCCGACCGTGTTATCACCAAAAAGGCTTATGCTATTGACCACAGAGGCGAGCTTTTCAACGTGGACAATATCAAACAGTATTTGGCGATGCGCAATTTGATGGAGAAGATCAGAGAGAGCGGCGAGATGACAAAAGGACCAAAACCGTTTAGCCCGAAAGATGCGCATGAATTTGCCAACCAGCTGCACCGTTTTTTGACCAAGTACTGTTCTTAAACTTCTCTACTAAAATTGAGAGGTATGCGTGTTCATAGTTATTTATAATCTCTCTTTGCTAAGATGTCTTCATTAATAATTTTAAGGGCAATAATGCAAAAAGTTTTTGTTGGGCATAACTATGTAGGCTCGATAACACTGCCCGAGACGAGAGATTCAAAGCAGATCTTTCAGCGCGTACTAAAAGTGTATGCAAGTAGAGAATCACTGTCCGTCCGTACCATTTTTAGTGCTAACAGACTGGCACAGCTTAAGAACTATCAAAAGGGTGGTGCACGTGAAGAGTTGGAAAACCTTTCAATGTATATAGAACTTGGAAAACTGCTTGGGTTTACCACAACGGATGCCAGGCATCTTAAAAATTCTATCGAACTTATCAACGACACAGCCCACACCCATTTTAACATCACCAAGCGTGTCACGCTTATCAATAAAAAACATAAAAGTAAGACTGATAAAAGTTACTTGTTTTGGGATATAGAAAATTTTTCTAATATCTCCTCCATTTTCAATGATCTTATAGAACCGTTTGAAATAGAAGATGAGCATATCTATCTGGCAGCAAACCCTGACTCTCTTTATCTAAAAAAGAGAGAGTGGGAAGCTAACCTTTATGACTACGGCAAGACATTAAACTCATTTAACTTTACAAAGTGTGACCATGGTAAAAATGTGGCAGATGATGTACTGCTTCAAACCTTCAGAATGCTTCGCCTACACAACAGTGACATCTATATGATGACGTTTGACAGGGAATTGAAAGAGCGGTTTAAAGAGGCTTGTCATAATAGCAATAATCTTTTTATTATGAATAAGTAGCTCTGAAAGTAGAACAATCCAACAAAGCAATAACAAAATTTTGCCTTATGTTAAAGCAGCTAAAAATATGTTTATATAGAATTTTATCATCTGTTTACTCTTTTATTGGACAATAGAGCAATTGAAAACAAAGGGCACCAATGAAAAATCGTATACTGTTTATCGGAAGCATTATTTTTGCTTCAAGCGTTGTCTTTGGGGAGATCTTGGTGACGCTTCCCCAATCTGCTCAAATGGTCTCGCAAATTCCGGTCTCTTTTGAAGAAGAGATAGAAGCGCAACTGGTTTCACGAGGTTTAGAAGAGCAAGCTGCAAAAGAGTTTTCCCAAAATAGTGTAGAAGATGTACACAATGCTATGCTGTTAACCTATATGATCACAACGAAGCTAGGAATCGAACGTACACAAGTACATGCCTATATTGCTTCTCAGTCTCTGTTTCAAAAATGTGTCGATCTAAGATCACATGATGATGTTGTTGCAATGTTGCAGAAGATCAAAGGTGTCTCAATGCACAAAGAGGACCTAAAAGCTATTGAAGAGTATATTGCGATAGTGTAATGAGATGTGTTCTCATCTCTGCGTAATTAAAGTGATAGATCGTTTACTTCAATCGTTTATGGATATTTAAAATACTGTTTGTGAATTTTAAATTGACAAGTAGACGTTTTATTGCCAGATCAGGATCTTTTATAATAGGTGGAAGCAGATAGATCTCTATACCACCGTTTTCCAACACCTTTTCGACATTACGGCAGCATGTTTTTGCGATGAGATAGGTACAGCCGTTAACGACCTCTAAAATAATGTAATGATCAGCCGGATGATTAAGATCGGCTTTGACAATATCACTACATCCATCTTCACACATCATCGGATCACAGAGAATACTTTCCTCTTCTTCGATCCAAGGATTTTTCTTTTGTTCCAGACATTGATAGGTGACATTGTCGTCATTACCTTCTATCAGATAAATTGCAAAAAGAGGCGCAGTCCATGGGTTTAATGTATACACGTTTAGATCGGTGTCCAAGGGTACAGCTATTGTCATTTTCATATTAGCCCTTATTAGTTATATTGATAATAATGACTTGTTTTTACGTCAAATGTGAAGAGGTGCTGATTAAAAAATAATCAAAAATAACAAACTGTTGAGAACAGCTTTTCTTATCTGCTAAAATAATAAAAATACAGCAAAAGATGCTCTTATTATTAAATCTTTTGTAGAATAATAAATGCCTTAAATAAACATATTTTAGGATAAGCCATTAAAAAGGGTAGAAAATGAAGATATCAAAAGGTTTGGTAATACTAGTGGTCACTATTGCAGGTATGCTGCTTATAAGCGGATGCATTCACAGACCGGGTAGACACGGTTTAGGTCATGCGCCTAGACATTTAGAAAATACCTTGGTTAAAAAAGATGTCATGGTCGCCATGCAGGAAAGCGACAGATCAGCTGTTATAGCTGCATTTTAGTCAAATAGTTACAGCGTTTTAAAAGCGCTGTAGCTTTTTTCTAAACTCTCTTACTTTGGCAAATTCAAATTATTATCTTAAAATATATATATGTCTATATGATGGATTAACAGTATGTTAAACGAGAGTGTCACTAAAACGGTCTTTATAACTACAGCGCCGGCAGAGCTCCTCAACTGCTTTTCCTGCTGCAAAGCCTTCTCTCATCGCTGTAGCACGTTCAGAATCAAGAATATCTGCAAGCGGCGTTGTATTTAGGTTGCCAAGTCCAATTACCCCTTCTCCATCTAAACAACAGGGGACAACCGTACCATTTGCAAGTATACCGATATGCGATTTCAGGCCGTAACAAGTGCCCTGTGTATCATGCGATGAATCCATGGAAGGCCATTCGAAATAGCTGACAAAATGCAACAGGACTATTGACGCCAATCGAATTGATTTGGGACGGTTGGCGTAAAGTTCCTCAACATTGAGTGGGATGTCAAAAAAAGAGGAGAGCCGTTTAAAAAGCATTGTGTTGAATTCTGCTTCACTGCAGGCCTCGTCAAAGTTCCAGAGGCGTAGGTTTATAAATGGTTTTGGATGATGGGCAAGTTTTTCACCGCAAAGTGCTAAAACGGCATCCATATAGTCGTCAAAGGTGAGATTGAGGCTGTTCTTGTTGTAGCTGTTAAGTGAGATATTGATCTGACGAACGGCTGGATGAAAGAGTGTCTCAAAAGATGTTTTTTTCAGGTAATACCCACTCGTTGTCAGTGTGACCTCAAATCTTTGCTCAAGAGTTGCATCTAGATACTCATCGAGGTTGGAAAGGGTTAAGGGATCCCCCATCACATGAAAGGCCAGCTCTTTTGTATAACCGCGCAGCTGCTTTAGTACTTTTTGAAAAAAGGGAAGCGACATTGTTTTTGACGGTTGAAGTTTGGGCGGGCAGAAGCTGCAGGCCAAACCGCAGATATTGGTTATTTCGATATGGACGCGGTGAAAGTGCATGAGAACTCTTTAGTGAAGATTAGAACTGTAACTTTAGCGTAAAAATAATTTGGGGCATTGCAGAGAAGAGGGAATTGAATTATTTTCCATATTCTTAAGTGCTATAATTATTGTAACGATAAAAAAGGTTCTTAATGGGTTGGAGTTGTCAACATGACTACAATGGTTACTGTAAACGTGTCGAAAAACCGTGTATTCCCGGGATGAAAGGCTGTGTACTCAAAGGCAGTGACTATATTTTTAGTAGCAAGCCTGAACCTAAAGATGAGGATGAAAAAAAAGAAGAGATAGACTTCGCGGCATTGGCACGAAGTCATTAACTTTTTTACACTTCTTTGAGCAGCGGCAATTTGTTGAGCAGTTCATCACAATACGACCACTGATCTAAACTCTCTTTCCATTCAGAGGGAATTGCATTGATCCCTTTATAGGCACCAAGCACCATACCGATAGCGATTGCACGAGAAGCGTTATCGCCGCCTATCATGGCATTGGCTTGAAGCGCGACTTTGAGAGCATCATCTTTGTCAGCATATTTTAAGATGATGTAAACAGCACCGGGGAGGGTGCCCTCAGTCGGACTGGCTTTTCCGACACGAATAGGTTCTGAACGTCCGATGTCCCATAATCGTGCCATACTTGTCAAGGCCAGGTCATCAGAGAACTTCTCTTGTGAGAGTGACGTAGTCGGGTCAGCTTCTTCTTTGACCTTTGCGATGGCTTGTGCGACTTTAGCTTCAATGAAACCACCCATCTGAACAGCAACTGTCTCAATAGCATCAGAGGGGGTGGCGCCATTGATGACGCGGTGTGTCACCCGGGCAAAAAACTCACCGCCGGCCAGTGCTGTACGGTCTTTATGGGTAAACATCGTTTTACGCGCGACATCGGCCAAGGTCTCTTCATCATCATAATAGCCATGTGCTGCAACATGACGAATCGCCATTGCGTTGGAAATACCGCCAAGATTCTCAACAGTGACCCCTTGTCTGACCTGGTGGTAGGTCTCTTTGGTCATAGTACAGATCCACGAGCCCCAGCCGTTTTCTAGACGGTTCATCCAGTGCGGGATCATTGCAGCAACAGAAAAGGGACGTACCGGTTCAGCTGTTGCAGCCAAATGCTCCAAAACAACAATGTTGTAGTCTCCGTAATCCGTCGTTCCCCCCGCCTTTTTACCCGGATGATAGTTACGCTCACCCCAGCCGATGCCATGTGTCTGGCCGCCCATCATCTCTCCCGGCGACATGAACTTTTCGATGGGTCTTTGCCCGTATGCTTCGTAGATCTTTACGGCATCGTATTCGTAATGGCTGCCCAGGCAGAGTGCATCACCCACTATTGCACCGAAAAATGCACCTTTGATTGCCTCTTGTTTTGTAATCTGACTCATATTATTTGCCTACTTTTTTATGAAGTCTATCTGAGAAGGTATATATAAAGAGCAAGGGTTTTAAGGTGGTTGTGCCTACTTAGTCTGGTTTAAGACGGGTGGATTTATTTGGGCGTGCAGACAAAATCGCGCATACTGATGGCCTGGAGTGTGCTGCTCCAGCCTATATGAAAACTTTGCTTGTCCGTTTGAACAAAGGCGTAGTTCTCCTGAAAATAATGTCGAAAGACCTCGGAAATATCACTGGAGGTGACAGCTATCCAGACAAAGCCGACATCTTTGAGGGCATGCACCTCTTTGCGTTTACGAATGATCTCACGAAGGGAAAACTCAACATCACAAACCCCAACATCCTCACGCCACGAAGAGACTTCGACCATTGCCTTTATAGGGTCGACATCTTGTATCTTTCTCCAATAATCATTTTGACGTTTGACCTGGAAAAGGGGAGGTGTATCATGCTCACTCTTTAGAGACATGATACTGACACGTTGCAGATACTTGGTTCCGATGTCGGCAATAGCTCTCAATTGTAAAGGGGAGGGATGTGCAGGTGTCAGACCTGTCTCATCAACCAGCGCCTCCGCTTCGAACAGCTTAATGTCAGCACTGTCTTCGATACGTTTTGTCGTGTTGACAAGGGCAATAGAATAGTCGGATTGCCATAAAAAATCAGAATCGCTTAAGGCAGTCACAAGTGCCTCGTTAAACGCACTGTCCGTTGTGACTTTAGTCAGTGCATCTTTTATTTCTGTAATGATCTCGGTCATGTCCACCCTTTATAATAGGAAGATTATACAGTGTCTTAGATTATTGAGCTTTTTAAGGCGGATTAATTGTTTAATTTTTCGATGGATAACCGTGATGAGAGCTGGTTTAGGGGATGAGAAAACGCACTCTTAAGTGCGAAGAGCTCCGAACTTTGCAAGATGGGCGATGACCTCTTCGCTAGAACCTCTAAACTGCACCTGTTCCGCACGTTTTTCTATCTGGTAATCATACATTGGATCGTAATACTCCACTAACAGAAACTCTACCCACTCTTTATACGCATCAAGCGATCCGCTCTGTTTCTGTATATTAAGGGCCTTGTCAAAGATGTCGGAGACCTGTTTGTGCCTTTGGCTGCCTAGTCTTCGCTCAATACGCTTCATGGCCTTTTTTATGTCGTCACTCCACTGGCCAAGAGCATCGTTGAAGCCCGCTCTTTTATACATTTCC
>JAQIBF010000037.1 GCA_027859195.1 Helicobacteraceae bacterium | reverse complement strand
CGATACGCATCAAGTCCCTCTTTCATAAAAAGGTCATTTGAATCTTCCAGATCAAAGAGCGCGCGAGACGAGATACCGATGACCAAGATCTCTGAAAGGTCTAAACCCATGTCTGTTCCTTGTAGTAAAGTATAGGGCAACTGTATTGTCTCCAAGAACTCTAACGAACCACCTGAAAGAGATTCCCTTTTGCGGGTGAATCGACTACTCCGATATTGGTCTTGAATTTAAACGGCAGCGTCACTGTTGTATGAAAGTCACTGTCCACTTTATAGACACCAAAATGGAGGTGCGGGCCGCTGCTGTATCCTGTGTTACCGCTTAGGCCTATGAACTGCCCTTTTGAAACGTGCTGCCCCACATTGACCGCCACGCCATACTGCTTGAGATGGTAATACTGTGCCATCGTACCGTCCGAATGCTCGATCGTGACATAATTTGCATATTGCGCGAATTCCATACCAAAACCGCCTCTGTTAAAAGAGGACTCTGTGGCGATCACCTTGCCCTCGCGAGCCGCATAGACCCGTGTTCCGATCTTGGCCGCAAAGTCAACAGCATATCGCGACCTTCCGGTATGTGTCGTCTGACCGTTAAAACCTTGCGAAACAATAACTAGCGAATCTCTCTTAAACGGGAGAGCGTACAATAATTCTGTGTCATGACGGGCACTTGCTCTGCCCATTACCCAACTATAAGAGGATCTGAAAGAAGCCTTTTTCGCGCTGTTATCAGTACGTAGATGCATCACCTCTGTTTTAGAAAAAGGGTCAACCTCAATGTGATGCAGCAAAGGTCTGTCAACCCTATAGTTTTGGACATTGCTGAGTTTTACAAGCAGCGTCACGGGGTAGGCATTGTTGTTTTCAGCGATGAGCGTTGTCTCGCTATTTCGCTTTTTATAGGCCATAAAGAAGGTACGCTGCTTTCCCTCTTTGTTTCGCGATCTTCGGGCTTGTTCATAAGAGAAGACCTTAACATCGGACTCATAATTTTGCATCTCCATGGCCGCCATCTGACGGTAACTGTGCTCTATTTCACTTGCTTTTAAAAGCTTCTCCCCGGCTATAAACGGTGCATTCGCTTTACTCTTTTTATAATACGCGACAGACTTCTCCACCCATCTGTCACGTTGTAAGATACGTGGAGTGGTTTCGATTAGCAGTTGGAATAAGGCATTCTCTTCTTTTGCGATCACTTCACGCATGGCCGATACATAATGACGATCAAACTTTTTACTTTTTGTCTCGCATAATCGCAGCTGTTTAAGATAGGTACGGTGATCTGAACCTTGATCCTGTTCCAAAATAGCGTCTGCCTTTTGTAAACAACTCTCCAATACTCGGACTTCTGTTGTATAGGCGTCAAAATAGGGACTTTTTTCAACATGTTGAGCAGTGAGCAGATCCTTTTGAATTTCCTCATGAAGCTGAGTATATATCTCTGCTTGGGCATTTAATGAACAATATATCGCAAAAAGTATCGTAAACATAACTTTAATCATGAGCTAATTCTAACCTAAAAAGTGTATAATCACATTACTATAACAAGAGGAAATAGCAATGGCACAGGGTATTTTAGATTTGGTAAAACCGGGCGTTTTAAGTGGTGATGATGTTCAAAAAGTTTTTGCAGCTGCTAAAGAGCAAGGGTTTGCGCTACCTGCTGTTAATGTTGTCAATACAGACTCTGTTAACGCTGTCTTGGAAGCTGCTAAAAATGTCAATTCGCCTATCATTGTACAGTTCTCAAATGGTGGTGGTTACTACTACGCCGGAAAAGGGTTAAGCAATGCTGATGAAAAAGCAGCAATTGCAGGTACGATCTCCGGTGCCATGCATGTACATATGATGGCTGAGCTTTATGGTATTCCTGTTATCTTACACACGGACCATGCTGCTCGTAAACTGTTGCCATGGATCGATGCACTGCTTGATGCAGGTGAAGAGTTCTACAAAACGCACGGCAAACCTCTTTTTAGTTCACACATGCTTGATCTTTCCGAAGAGCCTATCGAAGAGAACATCGCAACCTGTGTCGAATACCTGAAACGAATGGACAAGATCGGTATGACGGTTGAGATCGAACTCGGTGTAACCGGCGGAGAAGAGGATGGTATAGACAATACTGACATCGACAACGCCCTTCTTTATACACAGCCTGAAGAGGTGGCCTACGCATACGAAGAGCTTTCCAAAGTCTCTAACCGTTTCACGGTGGCTGCTTCATTTGGAAATGTGCACGGTGTTTACAAGCCGGGTAACGTTGTACTGACACCAAGTATTCTCGATAACTCTCAAAAGTACATTGCTGAAAAGTTCAATACTGCAAATGCTAAACCCGTCAATTTTGTTTTCCACGGTGGTTCAGGTTCAGCTCAATCAGAGATCCAAGAGGCTCTGGGCTATGGTGTTGTCAAGATGAATATCGACACCGACACCCAGTGGGCGACTTGGGAAGGTGTTAAAGATTACTACGAAAGTCATAAAGCGTACATGCAAAGTCAGATCGGCAATCCCGAGGGTGAAGATAAACCCAATAAAAAATATTACGATCCGCGGAAATGGTTACGTGCCGGACAAGAGACACTGATCAAACGTGTTGAACTTGCCTTCAGTGATCTTAACGCACTTAACAGAAACTAGACCTCTTGTTCTCGTCTGCTGACGGGAACAAAACCCTCTATTCAGATCCTAACACATTCCTTTATGACGATACCGTTCTAACATCGAACTGTTACCTTTTATGCCACCGCTATGGACATATAATATTTCACCGTCTACCTTTGTCATGACTTCCGAAAGTGCGATCAACATTTTTGGTGCATACAGCAAGTCCATCTCTATCCCTTGATCCAAAAACATTTGATACGGTATTAAATACTCTGGATAGGTCTTGCCAAAACGATACTGCCGGTCTGTCTCGATAATAGTTAGATTATCTGGTAATGCACCCAAATACTGCATCTGCTCTTCAAGATACTCTGTTGTACCGATCAGCGGTGTTGTCATAATTGTCATATCAGGTAGAGATTTTGCAAGAAAATAGGCTGTTGTCCCCGTACCAGAAGGAGTCACGACCGTAAGTGATTCAATATCGCTTTCAAGTTGCCAACATTTTATCTCCTCGGCTAAAAGTGCAATACCTTCCTTTGCACCAAGATCGGCACCGCCTTGAGCCAAGATAAGATCCCCTTGATGATCACCTACTCTCGAATCAGCTGCAGGTGCATACAGAGACTCCACAACCTCTCTATAGTCATCATGAGGGATTTCTAACAGTTCCATGCCATCATCTAGAGCAGCTTTCAAATTACCACTTTTATTTTGATGCAGTGTTCCGGAAAGTTTTTTAGTAATATAAAGAAAAGCCCATTCCTTTCTTTTACAGAGTGCGGCAATAGATGCCATTGCATTTGATTGATTTCCGCCGTAAGAGATAAGGCGTTTATAATGGTCAGAAGGAGTATTTAATAAAAATTGGAGTTTTCTGAATTTGTTACCGCTGAGATCTTCATCAATAAGATCATCGCGTTTTATGTAGACTCTTCTGCCGTGAAACGTATATGAATCGACAGCAGAAGGAAGGTTTATATTATTTTCCGTAAGTGATTTCAGCTGTACTTTGAAGTGACTTCATCTTCTTTTCCATCGCTGCTTTGAATTTTTCCGTCTTCAGTTTTTGCTCAATAAAGCTCTTGACTTCATCAAAGCTCAACTCTTTGCCATCCATCTTATCTTCAAGATAGATAATGTGGTAGCCAAACTGTGTTTTGACAGGAGTTGCAGTAATCGTCCCTACATCCATAGTAAAGACTTTATCATTGAATTCCGGTACCATTTGACCACTAGGGAAAGAGCCTAGATCTCCACCTTTTGGACCGCTTGGACCTGTAGAGTTTTTCTTTGCTGATTCAATAAAAGCGTTCTTAAGAGCTTCACCTTTTTTGCCTTTAAGGTCAGCAATAATAGCATTAGCTTCTGCTTCTGTTTTTACAAGAATATGACGTGCGTGAACTTTCTCTTTTTCAACAAACTCATTTGCATGAGAGTCAAAATATTTCTTGATCTCATCATCAGACAACTCGATCTTGTCAAACTGCTGTTTTTCCCACACTTTAGAGGCAAGCTGTTTTTCAACACGTTTCATTACCTCTTCAAGTTCAGTTTTATACTCATCTGTTGTTAATACACCGCTTTTTTTTGCATCTGCATAAACAAGTTCTTGCGCGATCATACCTTCAACAATACGTTTTCTGAGCTCCTCTTGTTTCGCTTTTGGAAGCGTGTTAAAACGACCTTGCGTTCCTTCCATTAGAACTTGGTTAACCTCATCAGTTGTGATCTGAGTACCGTTTACTGTTGCTACAACTGCAGCAGCTGCCATTGAACTTAATAGTGCTGTCGATACTAATATTTTTACTGCTAATCTCAAACGAATTCCTTAAGTTTATATTATATGTAAAGTATAGTCATGCTTGTTAAACGGATGGTGAATGGTAACGCTATTATGGACGATAGCGAAGATCGTTTCAACCAACCTTCACAAACACCAAAAAAGTTTTCGGTTTATGAGGGTATAGATTAAGAGATAGCTAGGTGGAGATGCTTTTCTAAAATATATTCTAGTTTAGCCCGTGTCAATGGCTTAGCAAGATAATCGTCAAGTCCCTCTTGGAGGATATTCTCTCTGTCACCTTCCATCGCCAATGCTGTTAATGCGATGATCGGCATTTTTGTCGACGTTGACATGCGTTCTTTGATCTCTTTCGTGGCAATAATACCGTTTTTTATCGGCATGTCAATATCCATAAAGACGATGTCAAACTCTTGGTTTTCGCACTTGCGGACGCCCTCTTCGCCATCAGACGCCGTCGACACTTTCAAATCATACTCTTGCAGAAGAATAGAGATTAGACGTTGATTGATAAGGTTATCTTCAACGACAAGTGCCCGCGCTCCTTTTTGGTTCAACTTTTCTTTGGCCCCTTCATGCTCTTGCAGTTTGAACGCCATATTTACATGTTCCGATATTCGTGTAGGCAACAAGGGTTTGTTGATCACATAATCAACAATATGGGTAGTACGGGTCTGAAGTTTTTCACCTGCATCCAAGACAAGGACAACACGGCACCTTTTATTATAAGTACCGAGTTTCATCAACCAGGCGGACTGTTCCTGAGATGCCACGAGGTAGAGCATATCTATGTCGTTATAAACAGTATCATCCAGTGTATGTACTTTTTCGACCTTCAATCCAAAACTACGTAGATAATTGGTCAACAAGTTTGCATCATCGATCTTTTTATCGTCAAGCAACGCTACTTTAACACGCTTGTTTTCGACAAGTTGGAACGCATTCTCTTTTGCCGCATTGAATGAAAGTGCAAAGCTAAACTGTGACCCGCGTCCCTCTTCAGAAGCAATTTTAAGATCGCCCCCCAGCAGTTCGACCAGTCCATGCGAGAGACTGAGTCCAATACCCAGACGCTGATCTGCCTGATCGCCTGATTCAAAAGGTGTTGTCACTTTCGAGATCTGATCTTTGGGTATACCTTGACCTGTGTCACGCACTGTAAAACCGATGGTACAACGACTTGACTCAGCCCATTTAAGCAGTTTTACTTCAACCACGACTTTCCCCCCTCTTGGGGTGAATTTCAATGCATTGTTAATGAGGTTGTACATGATCTGTTTGAGTTTACGCAGATCACCCTGAATATAGGTAGGCAGTTTTGCCCCCACGTAAAAAGAGACACTAATTCCCTTGTCACGGCCTTCAGAAGTGTAAAGATGTGCCATCTCTTCCATCTCAGCGAAGAGGTTGAACTCACTGTCATTCACGGTAAACCGTCCCCCTTCCATCTGGGCAAGGTCTAGAAGACTCTCAATATTTGTCATCAGGTTACGCGCTGAAGAGTGGATCATGTGGATATATTCGTTTTGACTATCGGTAGGGTGAGTATGCTCTAGCAACTCGACAAAACCCAAAATACCATTCATAGGTGTTCTAAACTCGTGACCTATATTTGCCAAAAACTTTGTTTTAAGCTGCTCTATCTCATTCGTCTTACAGAGAGCATTTTCGAGTTCAGAGACATCATCCATCTGTAAAAGGTAGAGATCGACTCCTTTTTGTTTCAGAATACTCACTTTGATTTTGATATGACGTTCTACCTCATTTTTATCTTTGACCAATACACGGTAGCCATATTCACTCTTTTGGTCTTTAATATAGTCAAGCCACTTATCTTCGTCGTCAGTAAAAACTTCTTCTGATTCACTTACAAAAAGTTCTCTGACACTCATATGCTTTTGCCTGAAATCTTCATTATTGTCATAATCAAAAAGTGAGAAAAATACTTTATTAGCCCCTAGCCAACCGCTCTCTTTAGTGTAAAAAAGTATAACGGAACAGTCTAGATCCAGGATCTGATAAAACAGGTCTTTACTGACGAAACCATCATCATTCATAGTTCCGGTTAAAGATGTTTTCGGCTGTTTCGAAGAAAAAATATTACTGATAAACGAAGATAAACCCATTATAGTCCCTATGCTTTTATACTTTTTATAATAAATTATTGTAGCAAAGAGAGTTAAATATTTTCTAAAATCATCCCAAATATAATATGAGAGAGGTTATACAGTAATCTTTAATGCTAAAATGCATCAAATGCATCAAATGCATCAATAAATTAAAGAGTGCCGCTGTAATCTGCCAGGATTATAATGGGTGTTTTACAGAGAGATACAAAAATATGAAAAAAGCAACAAAAAAAGAGATCGCCGCTATCAAAGAAGCATTAATAGAACGGTATGACGATGCCGTTACAGAGTTAACATATCGTAATGCCTTTGAACTTGTGATTGCCGTTGCCCTTTCAGCACAGTGCACGGACAAGCGTGTCAACTTACTTACCCCCGAACTTTTTAAAAAGTACCCAGATCCGGTCTCTCTTGGCAATGCCGATCTTGACGATATAAAAAAAATCATCAACAGCTGTTCTTTTTTCAACAACAAAGCCAAGAACCTCATCAAAATGGCACAGCGTTTGGTCGAAGTCTATGACGGAAACGTCCCGCTCGACGAAAAAGAGCTGGTGACGCTGGCCGGTGTCGGTCAGAAGACCGCGCATGTTGTGATGATCGAATACACCGGAGCGAACCTAATGGCGGTAGACACCCATGTCTTCCGTGTGGCCCACAGGCTGGGCCTGAGTGATGATGAAACAGCTATAAAGACAGAAGAGACTTTGGTCAAAAAGTTTAAAACCGGTCTGCACGCACTCCACCAGGGAATGGTACTTTTTGGACGCTACATCTGTACCGCGAAGAACCCTAAATGTGACAGTGACTGTTTTCTGCAAGAGTTTTGTAAAACGAAAAAGAGTTTTAAAGCGAGATAAGGCGCGGGCAGTGAAAGATGGCGATACCCAAGGGGGCAGACCCAGCTCATCTTAAGCCGAGTTTTATAAAACGAATTAATTCCGTTGAAGTTTTAGATTTAGTGCAAATTGTGTCCAACTCAGACCGATAGCAATATCTCCTGTTAAAAAACTAAGCTGAAAGCGAGAGTTTTCTAAAACGAATTAATTCCATTGAAGTTTTAGATTTAGTGCAGGTTGTACCAAACATCTGACCGATAGCGCACTGCTGTGCGCGGAGAGTCAGATTTTGGTGCAAAATGCGCTGAAGCTGTAACTTCATAATTTAGAATTTGTATTCTACTCCGAGATACAAGGTTCCGATAAAATTATCATAACCCCCGGAAGCGCCAACAAGATCACTTTTGAATGCAAAACGACTCCAGTCTGCCTCATAAGCAGCTCTGAATCCCAATCCATTTAAAAGGCGAGGTGTCCAAAGAAGGCCGGCGCCATAATGCAGACTAAAAAATATCTTCTCATCATAGATCGTATTTTGAGCAGGGTCAAGCCAAAGCAGTCCTGCACCGACAATAACAAAAGGTCTGATCTGATTGTGCCAAAAGTCGGAACCGTAATTTAGATAGACTGCCGTTGATTTTGGGGCCAAACGCTCCAGCGTATCACCATCTTTTTTAATATCATAAACACCGTATCCGGTAAATGACCCTTCCAATGTCGCTTCATGGTTAAACTTGTATCCGGCATAGACTTTATAGGCACCGCTGACATCACTCATGTCGGCACCCAGGTCAGAAGCCAGTCCACCATCATTATAATAGGTCCCGCCGGAACCTACTCCTATAAAGAAACCTTCACCGTTACGTTTTGCATCTAGTGTTAACGGCAGTAAAACAAGCACTATTAATGTTAAAAATATTCTCTTCATATCATCCTCTGATTTTAAAAATGTACTATAGCACTTTATCACTTCTTCTTCACAAAGAAGAGACGCGGGTCGACCATGGCGCCATTCAATGATACACCCCAGTGCAGATGCGGTCCGGTCACACGTCCTGTAGCACCTACTTCACCGATCTTTTCGCCTTTTTTGACAAGTTGTCCTTTTTGAACGTCAAACTTATGCATATGGCAATACATACTTACCAGTCCCAGACCATGATCGATAAAGATGACATTGCCGTTGAAGAAGAACTCCCCTATTTCGACAATCTTTCCGGCAAGCGGCGCAACGATCTCAGTCCCGACAGGTGCCGGCATATCGACACCACTGTGCGGACGGCGCGGTTTGTTATTGAAAAAGCGGCGTTTACCAAAATCATCACGGATGTTGACATCGACTGGTTGGACCATCAGAAGATCTGTAAATTTTTTAGGTGAAAAGAGTGCTAAAGCTTTTCGAGAGCGCAGGGACTCATCTTGGATACGTTTCATATCCTGCTTTTGCGGCGATACTTTGCGCTTGTTTTTCATAACGATGTACTGCTTTTCATAGGCCTTATCTTCGAGAATATAACTATGAAACTCTCTCTTTTCTCCCTCTTTTATCGTCACTTTGAATGGCGTTTTCACCTTCGCATTAAGACTTACGCCAGCAACGATAAAATACCTGTTATTTTCTCCTGACGGAAGTACCATTAACTGACGCTTTCCAAGGTAGGCTTCCGGCATGACGGCACTTTCAACTTCTTGAACGATCACCCCGCCGGGGAAAGGAGCACTCTCAGGCAAAGAGGTAGCGAACAGATTAACCGCAAACAGAAAACAGAGCAAACTACTTTTCATTAATATCCTTTATTATGTTCTGCAATGATACAAACAGACGTTCTACCGACACAAGCTCGACTTTTTCGCGATTAGAGTGCGGATTTACTATGTTAGGTCCTATAGATGCCATCAACATGTCAGGATACTTCTCTTTTATGATACCGCATTCCAAGCCTGCATGAATTGCACCATAACTTGCATTGTCAAAAAGTTTTTGTGTCTCATCCAAGACGGTGTCTGAAAAACTATTCTTCTCGGGTTTCCAAGGGGCGTAAAAGCCTTCTCTGACGACATCGAACCCCTCTTTTTCAAAATAATCGGATGTCTCTTGCTCTAATGCGACAAGCGCATCTCTGGCCATTGAGCGGCCACTGAGCTGCACACGCAATATCTCATGAGAACTCTCTATCAAAGCAAGGTTGATACTGGTTTCGACAATGTTCAGTTCACTGTTCAAGGTACGTACACCGCTCTCAAAGCCTGCTAACATCTCTATAATAGCACAGCTGTCACCCATCACCTCAGTATCCTGTATTCCAAGATAGACTGCACCATCGATCAGCTCCTCTTCTTCAAGTCCAAAAACAATATCGGCTTTTTTTGGAATAGAGTTACGGCGTTCCCCGCCATTGACCTCAACAATAAAACTCTCAGTGTTACATAGTCTTTTAAACAGAAGAGAGATGGCATTGGGAATGTTTTTGTCAATATCAATACCAGAGTGTCCGCCTGCAAGGCCCCTTACATGATATTCATACAGATGCAGTTTCTTCTTTTGCCGTATCAACGTTTTCGTTGCGATAATATCGACGCCTCCGGCACAACCGATGGTAACGATCCCCTCTTCTTCAGAATCAAGGTTTAACAAATACGGTGTTGTGAGCTCCAGGTCAAGACCTCTCGCGCCCAAGAGGCCAACCTCTTCTTCAGCTGTAAAGAGACAATCAACCTCTACGCCTCTTTCCATCAGCGAGAGCATCATCGCCATCCCTATACCGTTGTCGGCGCCAAGTGTAGAATCATCAGCCGACAGCCATCCCTCGCTCTCTTGTAGCACCAAAGGAAATTCAACGCCGATGCAGACCATGTCATAATGCGCCTGCAAGGTGATCTTTGCGCCCTCTTTTTTTGCCAAAATATTATTCGCAGAATCTACTGAAACCGAATAACCGTAGTTACTGCAAGCCGTGACAAGGTACTCTTTCATCGCGCCTGCTTGATGTGAGCAGTGCGGGATCTCGCAAAGTCTTTTAAAATGGTTAATAACTGCAGTTTCTGACATCTATAGACTACTTTATCGCAATAAAAGTGGCGAAATTTGCCCAACGGAAAATACACTCGCAGTGTGAGAACCCGCACCGTCGTGCCATCTCAATATTTTCCATTTCAGTATAGGGGATAAGGACATTTTCCAGGGCTTCACGTTTTTGCGCTATCTCATACTGCGTATATCCCTGCTCTTTTTTAAAGTCATAATAGCAGTCGATCAACTCTTTGTTAAGTTTCGAGTCCGAACTGACAACCTTCTCGCTAAAGATGAAGACACCCTCATCCTTCAAAGCGCTGTTTATTCGTTTAATCAGTTCTTCACGAATCAAGGGACGTATAAACTGCAGGGTATAGTTGCTGATGACCACATCACAAGGCGCATAGTCATACGACATAATGTCAGCCTCCTCAACTTCAACCTTAGAGTTAAAAGCCACGATCTTTTTTCGGGCCTGATCTAACATAGAAGGGGCGTTGTCCAAACCTACTAGTCTTGCGTTGACATCCAGAGAGCGCTCAACATTAAGCAGTGTCGAGGCGGTTGAACAACCAAGGTCATAGGCCAATCCGTCCTCTTTGATGTAATGTGCGGCAAACCGCTGTGTCAGTTTCATCGCTTCAGCGTAAAAAGGTACAGAGCGCTGCAGCATGTCATCAAAAACTGCAGCGATCTCCGCATCAAATTCAAACTGCTTCTCTATTGGTTTGTTAAATACTTCATCTTTTTTCATAGAGGTATTTTAACCAAAGGGGCTTTAGAAGTGCTAGTGTCTTCTTGCTTTTAAACAGACATAGAAAAAAATAGTGCATTTTCTTACCCCTTGTGAAACATGTTTTTCAGCATCCCAGTGCTGCAACATTGTCAGTAAAAAGCATCTCTAACGCAATAGACTGTTTTTTATCCCTTCCTCACGTTCAAGACGCTTGTCCATAAAAGAGGAGAGTCTTTTGTTGAAACGGACATAGACAAAGGTAAAAAGTGCCGTTGCCGTGATCAACACTGCACTGCTTATCAACGTTACGGGGTCATGCACAGCATTGTAACCGACCAGCACCAATGCAGCACCCAGGCAGAGCAGCGTCCCTGCCCCGGCGATAAAACGGTTAGCGCCTGTCTCTTTGGAGAGCTTGAAGTTTGCCAGGTTCACGAGCATAAAAACAATTAAAAAGCCAAGGCTTCCGGCGACAGAGATATTATGAAGGTCAAAGGCAATGGTAAAGAGAATTCCGAAGAGACCGAGAAAGATCATCCCTTCATAGCCGTGACGTATCTTCGTTTCGAAGGCCTCGGGCAGTTCACCCAGTTTCGCGATGAGATAACCGGTTCGGCCTCCGCCGTAAAGCGTCGCGTTGATCGCAGAAGCCGTCGAGAGCAGTGCCGCGATCCCGATCAGCACAAAACCTGTCTGCCCAAAGAGGGGTTTCGCCGCTTCGGCAAGTGCATAGTCTTTGGCATTTTTCGCTTCTTCAAATCCCAGGTTACCCACCGCCACGGCTGCTATCACAACATACAGAGCAATCACAAAAAGCACAGAAGAGTAATAGGCACGCGGAAGGTTTTTTTGCGGATCTTTTATATCGCGGGCCGTATTGGCGATCAACTCAAATCCTTCATAGGCCAGAAAAATGATCAACCCGCCTGCGGCGACGGAGGGAAGCGGCATCCACTCTGTCGTCGCCATATGGTTCCAATCGATTGTAAAGTAACCTGCAATGGCGAAGATAAGCAAGATAACAAGCTTGACAAAGACCATTATATCTTCCGCCTTTCCTGTCATCACCGCACCGAGCAAGTTAATAAGGGTAAAAACAGTGATTACACCTGCGGCCAGGGCATCATGCAGCCATGGGACATCTTTCCCCAGGATCAGCGCCGACCCGTAACTGCCGAAGGCATAGGCGTACAAAGCAAGCATAACGACATAGCTCATCAGCATCAGCGTGTTGACCATCGAAGTGAAAAGACCATTGCCGAATGCCTGAACGATAAACTCAATGGTGCCCCCTTCGCTGGGATAACGCAGGGAGAGTTTCACATACGAATAGACAGTCACCAGGGCAATCACACCTGCCAAAGCAAATGCAAGAGGCGCGGCCCCTTTAGCCAAGACGATCGTCAAGCCCAGCACCGCAAAAATACCGCCACCGACCATGCCGCCGACACCGATACTGAACGCTTCAAAGAACCCTATCTGTTTTGCCATGATAACCCTTTTACGATCTCTTACTCGTGCCATCCCGTTCCAGGAGGAGGTCGTGTTTCAGATATTGTATCAAATTGGCTGCGATCCAACTGTTTGCCTAAACAATATCGCAACAGTTTTTCCTTACCATGCACTGGCTAAACTTGTAATATGAATTCAACACTCGCATACTATGCTGAAAATGCCCAGGACTTTTTCGACAATACCTGCGATAAAGAAATGAGAGGTATTTATCAAAAGTTCCTGCCGCTCATTGCGCATCAAGGCACTATTTTAGATGCAGGCTGCGGCAGCGGCCGGGACACTCTGTACTTCCTCTCCGAGGGCTACAAGGTGGATGCCTTTGATGCATCCAAAGAGATGGCAGCCTTAGCTTCTCGATATATCAAGCAAGAGGTCAGATGTCAAACTTTTGAAGATATAAAAGAGGTCGATCGCTACGACGCTGTCTGGGCAGCCGCGTCGCTGCTTCATCTTCCATTCTCCCGCTTGTCAACTACGATTGAGCAGATCGCTAAAGCACTGAAAACAAACGGGATCTTTTATGCATCATTTAAATATGGCGAACAAGAGTACTCTAAAGATGGTCGACACTTCACCCCGCTCAATGTAGAGAAAGCAAAAGCGCTTTTTAAAGAGATCGACACCTTACATCTATTGGATATCTGGCTGAGTGATGATGTGCGTCAAGACCGAAAAGGTGAGATGTGGTTAAACTTGTTAGGAAAGAAGATATTACATGACGACAGTTGAAATAGCGATGATGGTCGCATTCATTCTTGCATTAGGATTCACCGGATGGAAACTTTATGTTTTTATGCCTAATAAACCATTAAAAGATGATGACACGACAGCCCCCTCGATCGACGAATTAAAAAAGATAATGTATGACGTGATTCATACA
>JAQIBF010000069.1 GCA_027859195.1 Helicobacteraceae bacterium | reverse complement strand
TATAAAAACAATCAAAAATATGACCCTCATAGATTTCTGAAATATCAACAGCTCAAGCAAGAAAACCTAATAATGTAAATCCATCTATATTCAGACTTTTTAAAGGTGGAAACTTTTTTCTAACAGACACTCGGCATTCAGCAGTGTTGACGTTACAAAAGCATGACTACTATTTTGTTCACTTTTATCTTTGATACAAGGTATTTGGCTGATTCTACAACCATTTTTGCAATTATTATAAGCAGATTAACTTTAATAGACTAATATTCATTAAAAACAGACTCCTTTGAATAAATATTGAATACAATTGTTTATTCAAAGATTTAACTAGTAGGACCATTATGAGCAAATCACCTTTTATCCCTTTTAAAACGAACCTAGAGAACTTTATCAGTGAACTTACTGAAAAACTTGACCATAACCGTAAAACGCTTATCCAACTTCTCGATATCAAAGAGAAAAGTTACCAGAACTTTGTCAAACCTTTTGAGATGATAGATGAACGACTCGATCAGTTCTTCACGCCCCTCTCTCATCTCAATGCAGTCAACAACTCAGATATGACCCAAAAAGTCTACGCAGATGCCCTTCCGATTCTGACCGATTACTCGACAGAGATCGGACACAATATTGCTATTTATGAAGCGTTCAAGGTCATTAAAGAACATGAATACGACAGTTTAAACCAAGAGCAGCAGCGTGTCCTTGACCTCAATATTCAGGGATTCGAACTCTCCGGTGCCCATCTTGACCTAGGTCCCAAAGAGCGTCTTAAAGCGATCAATCTCCGCAAAAGTGAACTGAGCAATAACTTCTCTCAAAACCTGCTTGATGCGACCAATGCCTATGAGCTGCTAATTGAAGATGAAAACGATGTCAAAGGCCTGCCGCAAAGTGACATAGAAGCGGCCAAGATCGAGGAAGAGGGTCAAACCCTTTATCGTTTCACCCTGCAGATGCCATCCTATATTGCCTATATGACCTACGGGCCCAACCGTGAGTACCGTGAAGAGCTCTATCATGCCTACACATCAAGAGCACCTCAAAATGCGGCTATCATTGACGAGATACTCGCGCTAAAGATAGAACGGGCACAGATACTGGGTTTTAAAAGCTACGCCGAGTACTCTATCGCGACAAAAATGGCACCTACAACACAAAGTGTCATAGACTTTTTGGAAGAGCTCGCCATCAATGCTCATGAGCAGGGGCAAAAGGAGCTTGAAGTACTTAAAAAAATGAGTGCCGAGCCTATTGACAGTTTCGACACGGCCTACTACAGTGAAATACTTAAAAGAGAGAAATATGATATTGACGAAGAGGCATACCGTCCCTATTTTGAACAAAACTCCGTTGTTGAAGGGATGTTTGTCTTTTTACACAGACTTTTCGGTGTGAGTTTTAGAGAGGTTGATGAAACACTGTGGGACAAAAATGCCAGTGCTTATGATCTATACGTAAATGACCAACTGCGCGCCCGCCTCTATCTCGACCTTGAAGCGCGTGAGAGTAAACGCGGCGGTGCATGGATGCATAACTGGCAAAGCCACTGTAAAGACGAAAACAACCATGAGCAGCTTGCTTCTGCATTTGTGGTCTGTAATTTCCCGGCATCCACTACAGAGAACCCGTCGCTGCTGCGCCATGATGATGTCGTCACGCTTTTCCATGAGATGGGGCACGCATTACACCACACGCTCTCTACCGTTGACGAAAACGGCGTGAGCGGTGTCAATGGCGTCGAGTGGGATGCAGTGGAGTTCCCTTCACAGTTTTTAGAGAACTTTGCCTATGAGCCGGAAGTACTCAAACTCTTTGCAAAACACTATCAGACCAATGAGATCATCAGTGACCTGATGATCGATAAACTGGTACGTGCCAAGAACTTCCAGTCAGCAATGGGTATGCTGCGCCAACTGGAGTTCTCGCTCTTTGATTTTAAACTGCACTTGAGTCTCTATCAGGGTGAAGAGGTACAAAACCTGCTTGACCGTATCCGCGAGAAGACGGCACTTATAAAACCGCCAAGTTACAACAAGTTCCAAAACGGCTTTTCGCACATCTTTGCAGGCGGCTATGCCGCTGGATACTACTCCTACAAATGGGCCGAGGTCTTAAGTGCTGACGCCTTTTTCGCCATCGTTGATCAGGGAATCTTTGATACAAAGCTGGGTAAAGACTACCTCAACATTATTTTGGCCAAAGGGGGTTCGCAGAGCATGCAGACTCTTTTTAAAGAGCTACTTGGACGTGAACCTCAGCCACAGAGTCTATTGCGTCTAAATGGGATTGGGTGAAACATCTTCTCCCTTTTTTTCTATTGCTGGCCACCCTACTTTCAGGAACTGAAGTGAAAATAGCCACCTACAATGTCGAAAATCTCTTCGACCTCAAACACAGCGGCCATGAATATGAGGATTATATCCCCAATACTTCATGGCGGTGGAACGCTGACACTTATCGTGTCAAACTCAAGAACATTGCTAAAGTCATTGTCGACATGAACCCGGATATCATTGCCCTACAGGAGATAGAATCCCTGCAGGCACTCAAAGACCTTAGAGCGCAGATACAGAGGACAGGGCTCTATTTTCCCTACTATGCCATCGCTGCGTCCAAAGATACTACGGTCAAAGTCGCGCTGCTTTCAAAGTACCCTCTCCATACACAGGAGCTGCGTGTTACAGCCTCCTATGCATACCGTAACATCCTCGAAGCAAAAGTACAGCTTGGCAGCGAACAGCTCTACCTCTTTGTCAACCACTGGAAGTCCAAATCCGGTCCTGAGAGCAGGCGAATCGTCTCGGCAAAAGCCTTAAAAAAACGCCTTGATACGCTTGGTAATGTCAACTATATCTTGTTGGGTGATTTTAATTCTGACTACATAGAGAATGAGACCTTTGTTAAAAAAAGAAAGCACAATGACACAAACGGAATCACCGGTATCAACCATATTCTAAAGACAGTTTTGCACAACGATCCAGTGACTTTGCCTGATCTCAGCTCCTGTCCGGACGGTGCTTATAACCTCTGGTATGAGCTCCCGCCAAAAGAGCGCTGGAGCCATAAATACCGTGGAATCGGTGAAGGTCTGGACAGCCTTATCATCTCCCCTGGACTTGCTGACCGTAAAGGGATAGAGTATATCGACGGAAGTTTTCAAAGATTCGATCCGCCGTACCTTTTTAAAAATAAGAGCATCTACCGATGGCAGCGCAGCCGGAACTACCCTAAACATCATATTGCTAAAGGGTATTCAGACCACCTTCCTATCCATGCCAGTTTTAGTTTCAACTAACTCTTGTCAAAAGCGTTATAATGAGTTATGCAAACAGATACTTTAGTTACATATCTTATCTATCAGCTTGAGACTGCCCAGCAGTTATTGTCCAACCTGGCAGTAACAAATGACCCTGAAGAGATCCACCGGTTCAGAGTAGCGCTGCGTAGAAGCCGCTCCCTTTTAAACCTATATGAACCGGACTATTATGCGATAGAAAAGATCATAAAGAGTATCTTCAAACCAACCAACACTTTACGTGAACTTGATGTCCTGCTTCTCTCAATAGATAAAGTGGACTATCCAACCCTTTATAAAGATCTTCAACTTCATCGTGATGAACACTATAATGGTGTTCTTACAGCCGCCTATATTGCTCGAAGCAGCTCACTGCTCAAACAGGTAACAGACGAACTCCAAAAGATGAACAGCGTTCACAGCGATCAGATACTCATCAAAAAAGCACACAGGTATGCAGAGAAGACAGATCGTGCTTATAAAAGAATCAACCCGGGTACCAAGCCAAAAGAGCTTCATAGAGTGCGTATTGGATATAAGAGGGTTCGCTATTCGCTTGAGTTTCTAAAAGAGAGTGGACTGGAGTATAAAAAAGGGAAACTCAAGCATGCGCAACAGAGACAAGAGCAGCTTGGTGCTATACAAGATGCCCGTAATCAACTGCATATACTGCACAGTGGGTGTAAAACGGGTTCGTTAGCGGAGTGTGAAGCCCTT
>JAQIBF010000023.1 GCA_027859195.1 Helicobacteraceae bacterium | reverse complement strand
ACCTAAAGGTATTTCCTTTGGTCACAGATTCACTACATCGTAAGATGCAGATAGCAGCTGTGCTGTTATAAAAGGAGCAAAGTCGAAATCAAGTGTAAAATATAAACGCCAATTCAAGTTTAAAGTGCAATACGTTTAAATTTATCAGGTGGGTAATCAGTAAAGAGGTTAGCTGCGATAGATTAAGATACTAATATGGCAAGAGCGGACGTTTTCTTTGCTGCACTTTCAGGAACTTATTCTGCAGCATGCCTGTTGTTTACTCTCTAATTGATTGGCGTTTGATGAAGCTGCCGTTGTAAAATAAATATCAAAAAAGTGCAGTTATTAAAAGAGATTTATGTGTAAATTAAAGTGTTGATGTAAAGTTATTGGTAAGTGGATTTTATTGGAAGTGGTTGGTGACCCCAAGGAGATTTGAACTCCTATGGCATGGATGAAAACCATGAATCCTAACCATTAGATGATGGGGCCGTGGATATTGTTATGGTGTCCCGTGATGGATTCGAACCATCGACATCCTCATTAAAAGTGAGATGCTCTACCAACTGAGCTAACGGGACATTTGACAAACTTTGATACTCAACGTTTGTGGACGGGAATTATAGGGAAAACCATCTGAAATGTCAATGCCTTTTCATTAAAATAGTGAAATTTACCACAATTCTTAATTCTATCGTTTTTTTGCACATTTTTTGCTCGCCAATTCAACCCATAAGTGCAACAGTTCATAATCGGATATGAATGTTGACTGTTTTAAAGTACTTTTTTATCCTGAAAGATAAGAGGATGCACTAATGCGAGAATAGACACAGTTCCCCAGAGAAGAAAGATAGCAGATTCACGTTTTGAGATAAGCGGGAGATAATATGAGGTATGTAGCAAGTATCATCAAGGTAGATTCTTCAACAATCAGTAGAGAACTGAGAAGAGATAGAAGGTTAATGGGCTATCGCCCTAAACAAACGGATAAGAAAGTTAAAGAGCGCATATAGTGAAGCCCAAAATCGTCAAACTCACCGAGGCATTAACAGCCTTTAGCCTAATCAACATACCAAGTTGACAGCTCACCTGATCAGATAAGTAGACGATGGGAGAACGTAATGCATCGATTTACTTTGCGCACTCTTACCACTTATGGGAAAGAGGCTTTAATGAACATATCAATGGATTGATCAGACAATGTTTTCATAAAGGTGCGTCTTTGGAGGATGTGACATAAGAAGAAACAGCGATGGTCCAATAGAGACTTCATGAGAGACCTCGAAAATACTTGGTTATAAAACGCCATTTGAAGTCTTTTTTGATAAAATCAATGAACGAGTTCAAGCGGCATAAGGTGTTGCACTTATGATGTGAAGTGCCGATTGATTAAACGCATAACGGTACAATAAGAGAAGAAGAGAGGTAGAGATGTTTACTAAAATCGATGCGATAAAAAATGAAGTATCAAAGGTGATTGTCGGTCAAGAGAAGATGATTGACGGATTACTGATCGGGCTGCTCTGTGAGGGACATATCCTTATAGAGGGTATCCCTGGTCTGGCAAAGACCACGACAGTCAATGCCCTGGCCAAAAGTCTGGGTCTTGGGTTTAAGCGGGTACAGTTTACCCCGGACCTGCTGCCCTCAGACATCTTAGGTGCTGAGATATACGACCCTCAGCATAATGCTTTTAAGATCAAAAAGGGGCCTGTCTTTACAAATCTCTTGCTGGCTGATGAGATCAACCGTGCACCGGCAAAAGTGCAGTCAGCACTTTTGGAGGTGATGCAGGAGCGTCAAGTGACCATTGGTGATGAGAGTTTTCATCTTGAAGCGCCATTCTTTGTTATGGCAACACAAAACCCTGTGGAACAAGAGGGTGTCTACCAGCTCCCGGAGGCACAGCTCGACCGTTTTATGATGAAACTTGTTGTGGGGTACAACACGAAAGAAGAAGAGCTTGAGATCGCACGACGTGTTGCCAACGGGGTGAGCCAGGAGATCGAGGCTGTGGTAACACATGAAGAGCTGTTAGCGATGACAGCACATGTCAAAGCGATCCACATTGATGAGGAAGTCGAGCGTTATATGATCGAGCTTGTCTCGGCAACACGCGACCTTGCGGCGTATGGGCTTGAAGAGATGGATGAGTACATTCAATTCGGTGCCTCTCCCCGTGTCAGTATAGACATGTTTAAAGCGGTCAAAGCAATGGCCTTTCTTCGAGGTAAAGATTTTGTGACACCGGTGGATGTCGCCTATGTGGCAAAAGAGTTGATGCGGCACCGTATTGTACTTTCGTATGAGGCAGAAGCGGAAGGGATTGAAACGGATGAACTGATCGCCAAGATCTTAGAAGCGGTACCGATTCCGTAGGCTGATGATATGTCAACATTAAGCAAGATCCTAGTCAGAGCACGCCGCCAAGTCTTTAGCGAGATGGTCGGAAATAACCCCTCGATCTTTCACGGAGAGGGTTACGACTTTATTGAACTTCGCGAGTATATGCCGGGTGATGACATCCGTCATATTGACTGGAATATTACGGCGAAGATGCAAAAGCCTTACATCAAGATCTTTAAAGAGGAGCGCGAGCTCAACATTGTTATCGCGTCAATGCTCAACGGCAGTGTCCACTTTGGTGCCAAGAAGTTCAAACAAGAGCTTATTGCGGAGATCATTGCCAACCTCTCTTATTCGGTCTTGCATAATGGCGATCTTTTAAGTACCCATATCTATGCGGACAGACTTTACAGTGACACCAAGCCGACTAAAAAGGTCTCCTCCATCCGCAAAAGTGTTGGTGAGATATTGGCGTTTGATCCACTTAACAAAGTCGCGGATTATAAGATGCTTTCTGAGACACTCTATAAACGGGTGCGACGCCGTTCGCTTATCTTGGTGGTCGCCGACTTTTTTGATATACCGGACTTTAAGCTGCTGGCCAAGAAACATGAGGTGATCGCCATCATCGTACGGGACAGGCTGGAAGAAAAACCGCCTGTCATGGGCTTTGCTTCGCTTCGTGACCCTGAGACCGGTCAGCAGCTTGAAGGGGATTACGCACAAAAGAGTGTAGCAACCTATGCTGCAAAGGTACATGCCCATGACAGAGCACTCTACCGTCAGCTTCGTAAAGACGGTGTACGCTTTACGAAGATCTATACCGATGAGAACAGTGCTATAGCACTGCGACGTCTCTTTGAAGGACGCATATGAAGCCCAGTTCGTATGATATCCCTCTGCACGACATAAAGCCGCTGATGGAGGTGCCCGACAGCTCGTTGATGCTCTTAACGGTCATCTCTGCTGTTGTTATTATGGTACTTAGCGGAGCACTGTTCCTCTTGTATAGATTTATGAAAGATCGAAAAACTGTCAACCTTCGTAAAGAGCACTATAAAATACTCAACGAGGTCAATTTTAGAGATCCAAAAAAAGCGGCCTATGACATTACCGAATATGGACGTCTCTTCTCAGTTGATTCTGAACGTCTAAATTCGGCATATGCCAACCTTGTCTCACGGCTCGAACCCTATAAATACAAGCGAGTGGTCGATGCTATTGATGAAGAGAGTCTGGGCTATTTCAAAATATACCTCGGGATGATTGATGTCTGAGCATCTGGATCAGATCGATGTTTGACGGTCTCTATTTTGAGTACCCGAAAGCATTAAGCTTTATTGTTGTTTACATCGCCTGCGAAGCCTACTGTAAACTTCGCTCTTCCGCCATCTACTTTCCCAATGCACAAAAGTTGACGCAAGAGACGGCGGGCATATCAGCATTGATGTGGATATTGAAATGGTCAAGTGTTGTTCTGCTGCTTCTTGCCATCATGTCGCCGGTCAGAGATTCCATGTTGGAGCTTGATCCCGGTGAAGGTTATGATATAGCCATGGTGATTGATGCGAGCGCTTCCATGCGCGTAAAAGCATATGATAAAGCACTCCCCGAGAAAAGCCGGTTTGATGCGGTGAAGAAGATAGTTTCCGATTTTGCTGCTTCTCGCAAGGATGACAATCTTGGTCTGGTACTGTTTGGAGATCATGCATTCATTGCTTCACCGCTGACCTATGATAAAAACATTCTTCAGACAATCATCAGTCATCTTCAACCCGGCGTGGCAGGAAGATCAACGGCTCTTTATGCGGCAGTTGCACAAGCCGCCAATCTGTTAAAAAGTTCGATAGCAAAAAACAAAATTGCGATACTGCTCAGTGATGGTCACAACACTTCCGGTTCGCAGATACCGCTCTCTGTTGCAATGGCCTTGGCGAAAAAAGAGAATATCAGGTTTTATACCATCGGCATCGGCGCAGACAATGCGTATGATGCTGCCTTGTTGCGTTATATTGCCAAAGAGAGCGGTGGCGAGAGTTATGGTGCCGGCAATGCCCTGGAGCTTAAAAAGATCTATGCAAAGATCGACACTCTGGAGAAGTCAGAGATAGAACACTATGACTATACGTTCAAAAAATATTTCTATATCTATCCTCTTTTCCTGGCCTTTTTTACCCTGCTCATCTATGTCTACCTTCGAAACAGAAGAGGGCTGTTATGACATTTCTACACCCTGAATTTATCTATATGATGTTGCCGCTCCTCATTATCTTATTTGGGCTGTTATTGACACAGGGTGAGGTGCAAGAGCAGTTTTTTTCACCAGAGATGTTGGCAAAACTGCGTGTAGACACTAACCAGATCTCTGCAAAAGCAAGAAATCTCTTTTACTTCTTGATGTTTCTATTTATCATCCTGGCATTGGCTGGACCTGTGATTGAAAAAGGGAGTGCCAAGGTCAATACGAAGGGCGACCCGTTTTATATCGCGCTTGATATCAGCACTTCGATGTTATGCAACGATCTCTATCCAAACCGTCTGGAATATGGAAAACAGAAGATAGCGGAGCTTCTAAAAACAGATACCCGCAGAGAGATCGGTCTTATCGCCTTTGCTCAAAGCAGTTATTTGGTGTCGCCTCCCACCCTGGATCATACACTTTTACGCTTTTTGCTCAAGCCCATGCAAAGTGGTTCTATCAGTGAACAGGGCACTAATATTTTGACCCTGTTAAAAACGGCCAATACACTGTTTGACGCGAATGATAAAAAAAATGTGCTTCTTATCAGTGATGGGGGCGACAGAGCGGATTTTCTAGAAGAGATCGCCTATGCAAAGAAGCATGGCCTTAACGTCTATGTAGCGGGAGTCGGCACCCAAAAGGGGAGTGCCGTTCCTAACGATGGGGGCGGGTTTGTTAAGGAGAATGGTGCGGTGATCATCAGTCGAATAAACCCGCGCTTGGCATCTCTGGCAGAAGCGAGCGGAGGGAGAACCGTCCAAGCGGAGGATCTTGCCCTCTTTTTAGAGATAGAGAGTGAATCAGTATCGCAAGGCGAAGAGAAACCGATCTACTCTTATCTTTTTATTATTCCTATCGCTATAGCGATGCTGATGCTTGTTCTGGCGACAAGCTCTTTTTATCGGGGTGAAAAGTATTATCTGCCCTCACTGCTGCTGTTTAGCTTGCTGTTGACGCAACCACAGACTTTGGAAGCAGGACTCTTTGATTATAAGCGTTTAGACGCGGCAAACCGTGCTTATGAAGATGAGGATTATCGTGAAAGCAGCAGCGTCTATAAGGGGTATGCACTTGAACATGAGAGTATTGAAGCGACCTACAATGCGGCCAATGGTTATTATAAGATGCAATGGTATAAGCGTGCTGTAGGACTGTATGAATCCATCCATTTTGTTGAAAGCGAAAAGAACCATGAACTTTACCATAACCTCGGTAATGCGTTGGCAAAGCTTGGCAGCAATAAAGATCTGAAAAAGGCAGTGCACGCGTATGAAAAAGCCTTAAAGTTTCAAGAAGACAAGGAGACCAGAGAGAATTTAGAGCGCGTCAAAAAAGCACTGAAGAAGATGGAAGATGAAAAGCAGCATGATCGTCAAAACGCCGCATCTTCTCTTCAGTCCCGTTCGGACGGAAGTGATAGTGAGGTGGGAGAAGCGGGAACAAGAGCCATGGCCAGGCAGTATAAAGAGAGGGCTATGAACGACAGGGAAGCAAAAAAATGGTTCAAACTGCTGGACCAGCATCAACAAGGCCATCTCTATAAGATAGAAGTGACCAACCCCGAGGAAGGAGCAGACGATGCGAGACCTTGGTAGTGTGGTTGTGTTGCTTCTTCTTACGGCGGGCCTGCAAGCGAATGTAACCGCTTTTACCGACAAAAGCAGGGTGCACAAGGGTGAAATAGTTGTTCTGACGCTTAGTATAGAAGGTGAAGATTTTAGAGCGCCGTTGATCAAAAATTTGTGCGGTACGAACCTGCCAAGAGCCGAGCATAGGCAAAAAACGGAGGAGATAGAAGGGGCATTTCGAAAAAGTGACCTCTACCAGTTTAGATTTGAAGCTAGATCAGACTGTGTCATAGAGCCGATTCTCGTTGAGGTGGACGGGGTAGAGCACTTCACACCACTGCTTCGGATCAGCGTCTACAGTGATAAGACGCAGCGAGATGACGAGCCGATGATAGCGTTGAAAAGCAGTAAAACCGATCTTTATGTGGGTGAACCGTTTGCGCTGGAAGTGACCTTGAAAAAAGGGGGTCTTCACAAGAAGATCATTGCACAGTTTATGACGCCGGAGATGGAACATATCTGGATAAAGAGTGCCTCTGAGGTCATCAACACGCAAGAAGAGAATGCCAGTGTGCAAAAGAGGCGTTACCTTTTAGTGCCGCAACAAGCGGGAGAGTTTCATATCTATCCGGCTGAGGTAAAAATTGCTTATGATGAAAACAGAGATGACGGCTGGGGCAATCTTAAAACAACACGCTCTTGGCAAAGCCACTACTCAAATGCGATAGAGCTCTATGTCAAGGCTCTGCCAGAAGGTGTGACGGCCGTGGGTGATTTTACTATCGAGATGAAAACGGAGACTAATGAGGTCGAGGCGAACAGGCCTCTGATCGCTGCGATCACGATTCAAGGGAGGGGGAATTTTGAAGATATCTCTCTTCCCAAACCTGCTGTTGACGGTGTTGATGTGTTTGCCGAAGAGCCCATATTGGAGAAGATAGCAGAAAACGGTGAGGAACGCTGGCGTCAGAGACTCAGCTTTGTCAGTAGCCATGATTACACGATACCCTCTATCACGTTTGAATACTTTGATCTTCAAGCCCAGCGTAGTAAGAGGGTAGAGACGAAAGCCATCTCTATTCATGTCAGAGATGGTCAGAAAGCAGCTAAAGTCTATGCGACAAGAGATAAAGAGAAGAGTGAAGGGTTGACTATGATGTGGGCAATTGCAACGTATGGGCTTGGTTTTTTGAGTGCGGCGGTACTCCTGCTTGTTCCCTGGAGACGGTACATCAAAAGGAGAGAGGGCATACGACTCTCACAAAGTGACTATAAACGTCTGTTGAATCTGCTTCTCGGGCATAAAGATGACGAGGGTGTCAAGGTGATGATTGAGGCGCTCGAAGCGTATCTCTATCATGGTGAAAGCAAAGATATCGATCAAAAAGCGTTAACAAAGCTGCTTTCTAAATATGGGCATCTCAAAAGGTAGAGGAGATCTCTAGGAAAAGATCTCTTCCAACTCATTGCCGCGGTGCATCTTCTGACTTACCTTATCCCAATCATCGTTTTTGATCTCTTTTTTGAACTGTTCGAGCTCAGTTTGAAAGACCTCGATGGCATCGAGGAGATTTACTTTGTTCTGTTTAAAGATATCTTCCCACATATGGGGTGAGGACTTCGCCAGTCGGCTCATGGAGCGAAAACCGCCGGCTGCCATAGCAAGGATGTTATATCTGTCTTCTTGCGCAAGAACCGAGTTGGCAATAGAGTAGGAGATGACATGGGGCATGTGGCTGATAAAAGCGGCATGGCGGTCATGCTCGTGTGCATGCATATAACTCAAACGCATATGGATACCGGAAAAGATCCGTACCGCTGTCTCTTGCTGGTGTGTAGCTGACTCTTCAAGGTCGCATAAGACAACGACCTGATCTTTGTACAGCCCCTCAAACGCAGCAGATGGCCCATTGTGCTCCGTCCCTGTCATCGGGTGTGCGGCAACAAAATTTTTACGAATAGTTGAAGGCACAGCATTGACAATAGCTTCTTTTGTGCTTCCAAGATCGATAACCGTTGTTTTATCAGAGATCTTACCCTCAAGCGTCTGAAGGGTTTTAATAACACCATTCACCGGAATGGCTAAAACAATGACATCAAGTGTACAGAGTTCATCAAATTCAATAAGCTTCTCAACCAAGTTGAGACGCATAGCCTCTGCTTGATGCGCAAGATTATGGTCAAGGCCGTAGATATTAGAGACAAATGGCAGTTTACGCATGCTTAAAGCAAGCGACCCGCCCATTAATCCTAATCCGACAATACCAATTTTCATTCTAAACCTTTTCTCTTTTAATATAAGTACTCATAAAATGTTCCCTGTTAATAGACATATATACAGAATGTTTGCTGTGAAGGGGACTTATCGTACATAATGATAACTGAAACCTCTGAACAAATATCTTATTCACAGATGCTATGGCAATGATTAAGGCGATCTGCCCTTATTATTAACGGAATCATGCGCATTTATTTTTCGGTATTTGACGCATAGAGTGATGAATCCGCAATTCATTGCGTCTATTTACCCAGTATTAATGGTTCTACTGTTAGAATCACAGCCTAAAATTGTAGACAAGTGTTTCTAAAAAGCAGTGTCTTGGGACAACGTTTTTTAGAGATACTGATGAAAGATATTGATGAAGATTTTTATAGTCGCTGCGGCGCTCTTACTATCACTGCCACTGTTCGCTGCCACGATTAGCGAGATCAAGTTTGTCGGAATGGTTCATATTTCAGAGTCTGTTGCAAAAAGTATGCTTAAAGTAGAGGTGGGTGACGAACTCGACGTCGAACAAGTGGACGAAACAGTTAAGGCATTTTTTGAACAGGGTTACTTTACGGATATCTGGGCAGATGCTGAGAATGGTGTCTTAACGTTTCACTTTGTCGAAAAGCCGGTCATCTCCAAGATCAAGATGAGCGGTTGGAAAGAGAGTGACAAGGATATCCAAGAGTCTCTTTTGCAGATCAAAAAAGGGGCACTGTATGACGAAGAGCGTCTTCAAGCTGCTAAAAAACGTATTGTAGAGGCACTCTCTCAAGAGGGTAAGATAGACTCTGTTGTTGAAATTGAGACGGAGTATCTTGACAACGGCAGTGTGGCAGTCGAGTTTAAAGTCAACGAGGGTGAAACGATCATTATCGAAGAGTTGCAGTACTCCGGTAATAAGGGGTTGGACGCAGAAGTATTTGAAGCCCAGATCGCCAACAAAGCGCAGCAGTGGATGGGTTGGTTCTGGGGCCGTAATGACGGTAAAATGCAGCTTGCAGAATTAGGATTTGACCCACTTCGTATTCGTGATGTCTATATGCAGAACGGCTACCTGGATGCCAAGGTCGATGAGCCGTTTGTACGTGTTGACTTTGACTCATACACGGCGCAGATGAGCTATCAGCTCAGTGAAGGTGAAGTCTACCGAGTCAGCGGTATTGTACTTTCGCAAAGCCATGCGGTTATCGACGAGGCCATATTGCGCGAAGTGGTCCTTTTGCAAGAGCAGGAGCCCTTCAACATCAAGACATTCCGTGAAGATGCTGATCGCATTAAGACGAAGATAGCAGACCTTGGTTATGCCTTCGTTCAGGTCAACCCTGACCTTCGTAAAGATAAAGAGAACAGAACGGTTGAGGTCGTTTTTCGTATTATGCCGGGCGAGAAGGTCTATATTCGAAATGTGATCATTGCCGGAAATGGCCGCACACTTGACCGTATAGTACGTCGTGAACTCTACCTTGGACCGGGTGAGCGTTACAACCTGACCGACCTTCGTGATTCGAAAAATGCACTGGGGCGCACCGGTTACTTTGAAAGTTCAACGATAGAAGAGAAACGTATTGACGAAAAGACAATGGACCTCATAGTAAAGGTAAAAGAGGCCCCGACCGGTAATGTTCAACTTGGTGGTGGTTACGGCTCCTATGGCGGTATCTTACTGAGTGTTGGTGTCAATGACCGTAATATCTTTGGTTCCGGCATTAATGTCGGTGTTAAGTTGGAACACTCGCAACGAACAGAGAACTACTCGTTTAATATTTCGAACCCACGACTGAATGACAGTGACTTTAGCGGTAACTTCTCGATCTATAAATCGGTCTATCAGTATAATGACTATTCGGTTAATTCAGATGGTGTGACGATGGGTATAGGGCACCGTTTTACCCGTTTCATCACTGGTTACCTTGGTTATAACTATGCGGCAGTAAGTTACGATAATATTGATCCTCAATATTTTGTACTTAATCCGCAGCTTGTCCAGTACTTTGAAAGTTATAACAAAAGCTCGGTGACCGTGAGTGCGAACTATGATAATACCGATGACTACTATCTGCCGCGTTCAGGATGGGCGATCTCGCAATCATTTGAAAAAGCAGGTGTCGGGGCTGATGCGAACTTCTTTAAAAGCCGTTCGACAGTGAACAAGTACAACGGTCTCGAGCCATACGTAGGTTTTGATGCGATCTTCCGTTGGAAAAACCGTTATTTTGCAGCATCAGATACGGGCTTCTTGCCACAGGCCGAGGGGTTCTATATGGGTGGTCTGGGTTCTGTGCGCGGTTATGAGTCGTACTCTCTGCCCTATATCATCGATGGTGACGGTAATGCGGTACGCGTCTCTGCGACACAGACTGCATCAAGTAATCTTGAGTTGAGTTTTCCTCTGGTGCCAAAAGCCAAGATGCGTTTTTCGATATTTTATGATGTCGGCTGGATCAGAACAGGACGACCTGAGCTTGGTGATGTCCCGGATATGTTCCGTATGGGTTACGGTGCCGGGTTAGAGTGGTTCTCACCAGTCGGACCGCTGCAACTTGTCTTTGCCAATCCGGTCAATCCAGCTGCAGATGACAAAATATCTCACTTCGAGTTTACTATCGGACAGCGCTTCTAGATCTTAGAAGTCCCTCCGCGCGCTTTCTTCTCTCTCCCCTGTAGATGCCACGAATAACTCAAGCGGTAACGCATCGATTTTAAAGTTAAAACTTTGTTTTAATCCCTGTTGATACTGTTTGATAATAGAAAATATTTGTGTCGTAGCAGGATATTGGATCTCTTCTGCAAGCAGTTACAAAAGCACAGAGAATGATACACCGCTACGTCCGGAGATGATTTTTGCAGGCGTGCAAAAATGTACGAAGATAGAAAGCGACAACTTTATAGCAGTGAATAATGCCGGAGGGAATCGCTCTTTTCTTTTTTGGTTACTTCTTCTTTTGAGCGAGCAAAAGAAAAAAGTAACGTACTAATGCTATGAAGTAATAAAAGAAGTATCGGTGTCTATAGAGTTGTACATTAAAGACTATTCAAAAGTATGGAAATTGATACTTCATCGAATACACTCTTACTTTTTTTCACCGCAAAAAAAGTAAGCAAAAAACCTCTCGTGGACGGCTTCAGGGTCGACAAGCTGTCGACTACCATCCTTCCAGTCGTTCTCTCGCTAAAAACGCACGGGTCACTACGTTCAATGCCTTTTTTGGCCGCTCTTTCTCTCCTTCCAGTCTGCCTTGCAGATGCCACGAAAAAAGCAAAGCGGTAACGCATCTATTTAAAGTTAAAACTTCGTTTTAATCCCTGATTGGATTGTTTTGTGATTGTTAGTTCTGGTGTCGAAGTCATATAAAGAGATTATTATGAAGATAGCTAGAAAAGTCCAGCAGTAATACATCGCTACGTCAGGACATTAATTTCGGCAGGTGTGTAAAAATGTACGAAGGTAGAAAGTGACAATTTGTCAGCAGTTGATAGTGGCCGGAGGGAATCGCTCTTTTCTTGTTTGGTTACTTCTTCTTTTCAGAGAAACATTTTGCTACGCAAAAGCGGTACCCTTGTTTTGAGCGAGACTAGGTGGATTGCGTAGCAAGAGAGGATGCCCTGGGTGCAAAAGATGAAATGCATGGGAGCAGCTTAGCTACGAGTCGTAAAAAAGTGACGTACTAATGCTATGAAGTAATAAAAGAAGTATCGGTGTCTATAGCGTTGTAGATACAAGACCCAATTTGAAATATAGAAGTTTAAACTTTCTCGACCTCTCTTTCCTTTTTTACTCGCAAAAAACGAAACCAAAAAGCGCTCGTGACGGCTTCAGGCCCGACGGCTGTCGGGTACCATCCTTACAGTCGTTCTTTCGCTAAAAACGCACGGGTCACTACGTTCAATGCGTTTTTTTACCGCTCCTTCTCTCCTTTCAGTCTGCCTTGCAGATGCCACGAAAAAAGCAAAGCGGTAACGCATCTATTTAAAGTTAAAACTTCGTTTTAATCCCTGTTGGTACTGTTTGATAATAGAAAATATTTGTGTCGCAGCAGAAGAGTAGATGTTTTTCAAGCAATCTCTAAAGCACAGAGAATAATACATCGCTACGTCAGGACATTAATTTTGGCAGTCGTGCCGAAATGCATGAAGGTTTAAAGTGAGAACTTATCAGCAGTTGATAGTGCCGAAGGGAATCGCTCTTTTCTTTTTTGGTTACTTCTTCTTTTGAGCGAGCAAAAGAAAAAAGTTTCCACCTTTAAAAATACTGAAAAAACGATCAATGTGCTACCGCTTTTTCTTTCCTGGGCTGCTGAAAAGTCATATAGCGTTTAGGGTCATATTTTTCCTTGTTTATATAAAGCGAATGTGCCAATAAGATGAGTTTACGCATCACGGCCATCTGCGCAGCCGTTGAGTGCTTTCCATTGTTTTTGAGACGGTTGTAAAACGCTTTCATCTCGTCGTTGTATGCTAATGCACTAAGTGTAGGCATAAAGAGTATTTCTCGGAGGGCGCGGTTACCTTGTTTGGATATTCGGCTTCTCTTATTGACAGACGTTCCCGATTGTATAAGGATGGGGTCTAAACCACATAGGGCCGTAATGTGGGATCTGGAAGCATCGGGATAACGTAAAAAAAGATACAAGAGGGCGATGCCGGCATTTTTCCCGATACCTTTGATAGAAGTGATGTTGTCAAAAGCCTCTGTGTATTGTTCATGTGCATTGATAAAGTCCAGCATCCTTTGCAGTACATCATCGGCTTCTTTCTGCAAGCGCTTGATGTTGGCACGAAGGCGATTAAGTATAAAAGGGTCTTCTTGATGAAGAAGAGAGGCTTCAAGATAGTTGCTTGCGGAGATACGTTCTTTGAGAACTCTGCGATAATATTTGAACATCGATTGCAGATGATGGGCATCTTCATCAATGTGGACAACAGAGATGTCACCCTCTTTAGCCAGGATACCTATTCGGTGCAGAAGCTTTGCGTCGATCCTGTCGCTTTTGTTTCGATGATCCAGTGTCTTGGCGAAGGCAGCACTCTGTGCCGGTTTGACTTTAAAACAGAGAATATTATGCGTCATACTGAAACGATCTAAGAGTGTTGAATAACTGCCAGTGGGCTCATACACAAAGATGACTTCTGAAAGCTCTTTTTTATACTGCTTTTTGATCTTGGAATAGAGTTGCCTAAGCCCTTTGGGACTGTTTTCGATCTCTAGCTCCAGACTGTTTCTTGGGATATAAACCTGCAGGGTTGCCTTCGCAACATCAATTCCGATATACTTTTCCATAAGAACCTCCAAATATATTTGGTAGAGTTCGTTAGAGCAAATAACACTTTGCTTGATCTTGCAGCTAAACCTGACCTTTACTCGTACATACAGTCTAGAGGTAAACTCTGACTTCGTTTCCACTCAGGATTTGGGTTTAGCTATTTAACTTTTCTTCAGACTCATCTTTGACGGTCTCGTGACAACTCAATATGCTAATCCTAACTCATTCTACCGTTTGATAATAGTACCACCTGAGTGGTTATTTTTATTATACGAGTGACGTACTAAAGCTATGAAGTAATCAAAGAAGTACAAAGGGGTAAAAAGCCAAATATAAAAGACTCAATCAAAAGTATTTAAATTACAACTTTACAGACTTCTCTTTCTTTTTTTCACGATGCGAAATTTAGTTCCGCCCTGTACGGCGCTTTAGCGCTGTGTCACCGCAAAAAAAAGAAACAAAAAAACCTCTCGTGGACGGCTTCAGGGTCGACAGCTGTCGACTACCATTCTTCCAGTCGTTCTCTCGCTAAAAACGCACGGGTCACTTCGTTCAATGCGTTTTTTGGCCGCTCTTTCTCTTCTTCCAGTCTGCCTTGCAGATGCCACGAAAAGAGTAAAGCGGTAACGCATCTATTAAAGTAAAAGCTCACGCTTTTATCCCTGTTTAGATAGTTTGAAAGTACTTATTGCTTGTGTCGCAGCAGGATATTGGATCTCTTCTGCAAGCAGTTACAAAAGCACAAAGAGTGATACATCGCTACGTCCGGAGATGATTTTTGCAGTAGTGCAAAAATGTACGAAGGCTGAACGTGACAACTTTATAGCAATGAATAGTACCGGAGGGAATCGCTCTTTTCTTTTTTGGTTACTTCTTCTTTTCAGAGAAACATTTTGCTATGCAAAAGCGGTACCCTTGTTTTGAGCGAGACTAGGAGAATTGCGTACCAAGATAGGATGCCCTGGGATGCAAAAGATGAAATGCATGGGAGTAGCTTGGCTACGAGTCGTAAAAAAGTGACGTACTAATGCTATGAAGTAATAAAAGAAATACACATCAAGATAAAGTTAAATATTAAAGACCTGTTCAAAGATAGTTTAAGTTATATATGAGAAATTATCTTTCAGAGCCTTGCTTTGGTATAATAATTTCAATTTTAAAGAAAACACGGGAGATATATGGAAACAGTATATGGAATGATCGGCGCGGTAAACGGTTTTGTCTGGGGACCGGTGATGCTGTTCCTTATACTGGGTACGGGTCTTTACCTGACACTGGGTCTTCGGTTTTTACCGGTACGTCTTATTCCTGAAGGGTTTCGACTGATCTGGAAAGGGCGCAAAGAGGGCAAAGAAGAGGGTGAGATCTCACCGTTTAATGCCTTGATGACCTCGCTCTCCGCTACTATCGGTACCGGCAATATCGCCGGTGTCGCAACGGCTATCTTTATGGGCGGTCCGGGTGCCATGTTCTGGATGTGGGTGGCTGCATTTTTAGGGATGGCAACGAAGTACTCGGAGGCTGTACTGGCGGTCAACTACCGCGAAAAAGACGAAGAGGGCAACCATGTCGGCGGTCCGATGTTCTACATCAAAAATGGACTGGGCGATAACTGGAAATGGCTCGCCTTTCTTTTTGCACTCTTTGCATCGATCGCCAGTTTCGGGATCGGCAATACTATTCAGGCAAACTCAGTCTCTGATGTGCTTGAGTCTTCATTCGGCATTCCTGAACTGTACAGCGGTATTGTGCTTGCTCTCCTGGTCGGTCTTGTTCTTATCGGGGGTATTAAACGTATTGCTCATGTTGCAGGTGCCGTGGTCCCTTTTATGGCGATTGCGTATGTGGCGAGCGGTCTCTTGATCATTGCGCTCAATATTAGTGCTATACCGTCGGCTATCGAAACGATTATCATATCGGCCTTTACGCCATCGGCTGCTATGGGCGGTTTCGCGGGTGCTTCTGTCTGGGCAGCACTTCAGTTCGGTGTAGCCCGCGGTATCTTCTCTAACGAAGCCGGTCTTGGTTCCGCACCGATTGCCCACGCTGCGGCGAAGACACGTTCGGCCGTGCGTCAGGGCCTTGTCGCGATGATGGGAACCTTCATTGACACCATCGTTATCTGTAGTATTACCGGTCTTGCGATTGTCGTTACCGGGGCATATATGTCTGGAGAGAGCGGGGCTTCTCTCTCAATGCTGGCCTTCTCCAAAGCCCTGCCGTACGGTGGCGAATATGTTGTGACGCTGGGTCTCATCGTCTTTGCCTTTACGACACTGGTAGGTTGGAGTTTTTACGGTGAAAAAAGTGTCTATTACATCTTTGGACACAAAGCGATCGTGCCGTTTCGTATTCTTTGGGTCCTGGTCATCCCTTTCGGCTCTATGATGGACTTGAAATTTATTTGGCTTCTGGCCGACACTCTCAATGCCCTGATGGCGGTGCCTAACCTTATTGCTATTGCCTTGCTTAGTCCTGTGATCTTTATGTTGACGAAAGAGTATTTTTTGAAAAAAAAAGATGCGTAAAGCGACACGGCAGCAGTATGAAAGGGTGTTCTTACTTATCTTGTGACGTCAAGACACTGTAGTCATCTTTGCGTAGTGCGCTCATCAGATCCGCAACTTCCTCTTCTGGCACGTTCATCGCTAAGAGCGTCTCTGCCCCCATTCGCAAGCTCCCCTCCATCGCTTCAGGCATGGCCCAGTTTACTCCGTACTTGGTCAGAAGTCTCTTTGTCTGCATATCTCTAGCGCGGGCAAAGATCTTGAGGCCGGGATAGGTGCTTTTGATATGCGATACAACCTGTACGGCATGTACGGGTCTATCTATTGTTACCACTACCAGTTTCGCCTTGGCCAACTTGATCGCCCCGATAAAATTAGCGTCGCTCATATCCCCATAATAGACCGGCTTGCCTTCGAGGCGTTTTCTTGTGACAGTATCGTAGTCGCTGTCATAGGCGATGTAGGGTATGTGGCTTCCTTCGAGGATGTTTCCCACTATCTGTCCGACACGGCCATACCCGGCGATGATCACCCCCTCAAACTTCTCATCTTCCGGGAGTTCACCTCCGATAGGATTGCTTCTGCCCTGGGTTCTTGAAGCAAAGAGCTCACCCATTTTGACATAAAAAGGGGTCAGCAACATGGTAATAGAGATGACTGCGATTCCTACTGCAAAGACTTCCGTGTCGATAACTTCCAATGCCAAGGCGGCACTGAAAAGGACAAAACCGAACTCGCCGCTCTGCGCGAGCAGAAAAGAGATCCGAAAGGCGTTGCTCCGGCTGTGGCCGAATGCAAGCGCAAGAAAAAAGAGCACTACGATCTTGAAGAGCATGATCAAAAAAACGTGCTGCAAGATGATGCCGGGGTGATCCATTACGATGCCAATGTCAAGCGACATGCCCACTGCCACAAAGAAAAGACTTAGCAGCGTCCCTTTGTAGGGTTCGATATGTGCTGCGATCTGGAGGTTATATTTTGAGTTGGAGAGGGTCATCCCCATCAAAAATGCTCCCAGCGCCATGGAGAGTCCGGAATACTCCATCGACCAGGCTGCAAACACCACCGAAAACATCACCGTGAAGACAAAAGCCTCTCTGTTGCGGTCTTTGACAAAGCGTTCAAGCAGAAAGGGTACGATATATCTGCCGATAACGACAACAGAAATGATCATGGCCAGGACAAAAAGCAGCTGTTGCCAGAGGGCATCGCTCCGCAGTACAGTTCCGCCTCCCGAAAGCAGAGGAACAACGGCCAGCATCGGAACGATGGAAAGGTCCTGCATCAGCAGCACAGCAAAAGAGCTGCTGCCGTAGCGGCTGGCTATCTCACCGCGTTCCTGGAGTATCTGGATCACAAACGCCGTGGAAGAGAGCGCCAGTGTCAGACCTATCAAAAAGGCAACACCGGGTGTAAGCGGCATCACAAAAGAGAGGTATGCACCGATGAGTGCGCCCGAGAGAAGGATTTGCAGACTCCCGAAACCAAAGACATCCTTTCGCATGGTCCAGAGCTTTTTAGGCTTCATCTCCAACCCGATCAAGAAGAGCAGCAGTACCACTCCGATCTCTGCGAAGTGGCGAAGGGTTGAGACCTCATTGGTCAGGTGAGGTCCCGGAGTGTAGGGGCCTACGATCATTCCGGCTATAAGAAGTCCCAGGATGGAACCAAGCCCCAGTCTTTTGGATAATCCGACAGTAACAGAGACGATAAACAGTAAAAAAAGTGCGGAAAAAAGGAGTGTTTCAATGCTCATAATAACTCGTTGCTGAGATGGATGTCATTATTGTAACACTAAAAAAGCCTTTTTTCGATTTGGACTCTATCTGCAGCAATTTTTCTGTTATATCCAAAGTACCGGTGTGCAAACAGAACGATAAAAACCTGCGTTTCGTATGATGGATTTTACGATATCGACGGTAATAACAGCAAAGAGAGATGCTATTTTTAGTCAATAATGGAAAATGTAGGGTGGGTCATATACTCGTTGATGGAGAAAGAGAGCTGACAACAAAAGAAGATGCAATTGATGTTGTCTTGTTTATCGTAGTTGGGTATTATTAAAAATAATTTTTCAAGGAGAATAAGATGTATAAACGTATTTTGATCGCAAGCGCACTCGCTTCAACTTTGCTCGCAGGAAATGCAATGGCATGCAGCCAGGGCGGCAATTCGATGAACACGAGCAAAGCAGGAGAGCGCAAAGGTCAGCATGGTCACGCGAAAAAACATTTAGTCAAAAAAGTGATCTCGGCCGTTAGCAAAAGCGGAATAAACAGCGCACAGGCGCAGAAAGTGACCGATGCCATCAATGCATTCAAACAACAGAAGATGGAGATTATGGCGGCGAAATCCATACCGTTAGACGCTTTCAAAGATAACACGTTCAACAAGAAGGTCTTCAGTGAGATCGCACTGGCCACGCCCAAAGCGATGGTCAACGCCAAAGCGAAGCTTCTCGATGATGTCTACACTATCCTTGACAAAGAGCAGCGCAAGATCTTTACGCGTGAGTTCACAGCCGCAATGGTTGAAAAGACGATTAAAAAGAACATGATCAAAGGGTATATGCTGCCTAAAAAAGGCCAAGGCGGAAGCTGTAGATAGACCAAAGGTACGCTTGGCTCTTTAACCTGATTGAAGAGCTCAAGAACGTGGCAATAGAAGATCTGAAAGCGGTTCAACGAACTCTTCTAGAGGAGTTCGATACGGTTTCGCCCATTTTCCTTCCCTTTATAGAATGCGTCATCCACCCTTTTCAACAATGTGTCGATGTCCTCATCCGGTGCAAAAGCGGTAACATCGAAACTGACCGTCAGGCTGCCGACATGATCGAAAGAGAAGTGTGCGATCTCCTGACGGAGCTTTTCGGCCACAACCCCGTCAGAGGAGATGTCAGACTCAGGCATGAGTATCATGAACTCCTCGCCGCCCCAGCGCGTAACGATGTCAACGACGCAAATGTTTTCTTGACCACCTCGGTGATGGCTTGCAGAACATCGTCACCCATATCATGTCCAAAGGTGTCGTTCACCTGTTTAAAGTAATCGATGTCGCTGACCTCGACAAACTCTATTTTGCGACGCAGCGCCATCTGAAAGGGAGCATCGCTGTGACCGGCGAACTCGCCAGGGTAAAAGAGCTGGACTTCAGTGCCCATTCAAAACTCTTGGGCGGGAGCGTGGACGCCAAACTTCATAACGATGATTTTCACGCCGACATGAGAAAGCTCAATACCCTGGGGTTGCTGAAGATGCTGATCTACCCTGAGATAATCGGCAAAAACGTCTACCTGAACTCAAAGAGCAAACAGATCGATGCCAAGCTCGACATCAATGCCAACAACAACCCGCTGAAAGTGGCGCTCAAAGGCAGTGTCGACCAGCCGAAGGTGACGGTTGATGCTTCGAAACTGATAGAAAAAAAGCTCAAGAAAGAGGCCGGTAAACAGATCAACAAGCTGCTTAAAGGGCTCTTTTAGAAGAAGACTATCCGGATCGATCTCTGATAAAGAAAAAGAAGCTGTGTAAAGGGGGAGAGGTTTTGACCCCGTAGAAAGAGGGGCAAAAAGCGTCTTTTGACACATTGATCCAGTATGCGAGAACAGCAGGCAGTGAAAGCGCTAGCGCTTCTCCGGCAGTAGTACGAACAGTCGGCACCACCCCTCAGGATTGATGCTACCCTCTACCAGCTTGCATCCACTGGTTTCGGGGAGGAACTGTATACAATCCTTGCACACCTTGCCGTCTTTCGGTGTCTCTTGGTACTGAATGATTGTTTTGGCGTACTTGGCGGCTTGCAGCGGTGCAACGCTGAATCCGGCCAGCCCCAACAGTGCCATATAGCGGAAAAAATCTCTCCGCTTTGTATTTAGAGGTCTCATGTGTTCTCCTTGATTTGTTTGGCTGCTACTTAGAATAAAAATGAACATCAAAGGAGCAGATTTACCGGACGAAGAGAGCTATATTGTCTCTCTGTTCGGTTCAGCACGATTTACTGACATGGCATTTTTGTTTGTCACTTTCCGAGAGAAAATGCCAGTTGACCGGGTTCCAAAAATTCTCTATACATTTTGGACGGGTATTCCGGCAGTCGATGCAATAGGCGTGTTCCCAGACATCACAGGCCAGTATCGAAAACTTCATTAATTACCTCCAAAAGCTCTTCGGAGGACAAGGTTAGATTCTCTGACAATTCCCAATAAACAAATGTATAAAAAAGTATTGACAGATATTTTTAAGTTATAATTTATGTTCTTACAGTCACGAAAACCGTCTGTTCTGTGTGAAGGTATACTCTTATTTCAGATGACTGTCGTGATACTTGCTGTTTACTAAAGCAGGCTATCATTTCGCCATGAAATATTTGATGATAGTCATACTTGTATTTGCCATACGCTTCTCTGCACTTGGAAGTTCTGTGGTTGCCGACGGCGATCTGCCTGTCACACAGTCAGTCGA
>JAQIBF010000052.1 GCA_027859195.1 Helicobacteraceae bacterium | reverse complement strand
CGCTGCCTTTTAAGTAAAGTTCAAGTGCATGTTGCATCTCATTCTCATAATGTTGCATTGCACTCCCCTTCGACTTTAAACTTATCATGTTTCACATAGCACACACTATTAAAGTTCATAACCCTTTCGATCTGTCTCTTCTCGGCTAGAATCTGTTCAGCTTCTTCGTCATAACGTTTGACGATATCTTGAAACTGTTTTTTCTTTTTGCCCGTCAGTTTTTTAGTGGTTACCTGAATTACACTGCGGGGGTTAATGGCCCGGTTGTTTTTATAGAGACCAAAATGCAGGTGTGGACCTGTGGATATGCCTGTTGTCCCGATATACCCGATGATCTCGCCTTTTTTAATGCGTTTACCTCTGTACATTCCTTTTCGAAACTTCTGTTGATGGGCATACAGCGTCGTGTAACCATCTGCATGACGGATCTTTGTCAGGTTTCCATAACTTCTGCTGCGACGTAGTTCTATCACTGTTCCGGCTCCAGCCGCGCGGATATAGGTCCCACGCGGGGCAGCATAATCAATCCCAAGATGGGCGCGGTATTTATGAAGTACCGGGTGCCAGCGCCTGCTGGTAAAGCCGGAGCTGATACGTGCACCTAGTACAGGATTGCCAAGTAAAAAGCCCTCTACCTCTTGTCCTTTTGCATTATAGTAACGTTCATCTGCACCCAGGTAGACGCCATGCCACTTTCCGTGCAGCTGAATCTTTGCCAACAGCAGACGAGGCATAGAAAAAGGTTTTCCGAAACGAAATTTCTGATCATAGATCATCACGATCGGATCGTCTTTTTGGACCAGCAACGAGAAGTTTATTGATTTTCTAAAGCCGCTGATAAAAGCACTCATCGCCCGCTTTGAATGGGTGGCATTATATATGGCGGAAGAGGGATTGCTTTGAACAGTGGTTGTAAAAGAGAGCCGCTTTGAACTGTAAAGTACGGGGATGGCTTCAAACGCATACTTCTCATTTTTATCTTTATAGATGTGGAACTGGAGCTCGTCAGAGATAGGAACCAAAACCTGTTCAATCGTCCCATTGTCATCTCGAAGTATCTGATATCTCACCCCGCTGTAGATCTCTTCGGTAAGCAGTTGGTCTTCCTGATCAAGATTCCAATAAAGTGTTTTGGAGGGAAGATCATACTTTTCCAAAAAGCTGAGATAGGTCATACCGTTGTCCCATCGCAAGTAGTCTACTTTTGCAGCACTGAGGACAAGAGGAAGCAAGATCAACATCAAGAGTCGTTGCATATAAAACTCCCTCCCCAATTTAATTTTGTAAGGTTACCCAACTTTTACTTACCAAGAGCTAATGCACCCCGTATCTCGGCCCTTACGCAAGACTGACCATGCATTTTCTATATTTTTTCTTTAGCTCTATTGTCTAGTCTGCAGACAAAGAAAAACTGAGATATAATTGTTCAATCTTTATATACGTAGGACAGCTCGTGCAAAAATTTCTATTGCTTTTTCTTTACCCTCTCTTTTTATATGCGGCTGAGCTTCACCTTCCTGTTCAATCTGTAAGTGAAAACAGTAAAAGTGCAACCGTTAACGTCAAACAGATTGCCACCGGTGTCCATGGGTTTGTCGTTCGTGATTTTACGAACGAGCACAGCGTTATTGTTGCTGACGCCTTCGTCTCAAAGTTTGACGCTGCGACAGGGGTGGCTACACTGACACTGTCTGACTATCAAGGGCTTAAGCAAAACTCATTACCAAAAGGGAACTGGAAGGTGCAGGCTGGTGATGAAGCCATCTTAGCCTTTGGCTATTCCCGTGCGATCCTGCTGGCACCGAGTGAGGATATTTATCATATCATCACCAAAAACGTTCATGGTGTTGAATGGGTCCATCCGGATAATTTTGCCACCTACCTTTCGTACAACGCGCACCCGGCACCCTTTAAAGAAGACATCTCCGGTTACTGTACTTTAGCCGAAGTAGGGCTTTTGTATACCTATGTGAACAATGCACTTTTCACGCTTGACTGTCAGACACTCAGCCTCATACAGTTGACCCCGGTCGAACTCGAAACTCAAAATGTCAAATTGCCATTTTACTCTCGGGTAGAAGAGATCACCACCTCATGGTGGGTTTGGGGAGCAGCCAGCCGTCCTCTAGAAGCGTATGCCCCACACTATTTAGAGTTACTGGTTAACTATAATCCCAAGTCAAAACAGCTATACAACTACATCAGTAAACTCGATACACCTGAGCAACGTCTCGTAAAAAAATTCAACATAGCGGAGTAATCATGCTAGAACATTCACATATATATTTTTTTGAAAAACTGTTAGACAAAGCGAATGTCTATAGCGACAAAGCGCATATGATAGCCTACTCTTACGATGCCACACGGGCTCACTTTGAACCAGATGCGGTTCTTTTTCCAAGAAATGAAGAGGATGTGAGCGCGATTTTAAAATACTGCAACGAACACCATATCGTCCTTGTTCCACGCGGTGCCGGTTCAGGTTTTACCGGAGGGGCCCTTCCAAGTAAAGGGGGCATTGTTCTCGCTTTTGAAAAGCACATGAACAAGATCCTTGAGATCGACATGGAAAACATGGTTGCTATTGTACAACCGGGTGTCATCAACATGGACCTGCAAAAAGCGGTCGAAGCGGTCGGCCTCTTCTATCCACCGGATCCGGCAAGTCAGAACTACTCGACGATTGGCGGAAACGTTAATGAAAATGCCGGCGGAATGCGCGCTGCAAAATACGGGATCACCAAAGATTATGTGATGGCCATTCGTGCTGTTTTACCCAACGGTGATATCATCAAGGCAGGGAAACGGACGATCAAAGATGTTGCAGGTTATAACATTGCAGGTATCCTTATCGCATCAGAGGGAACCCTTGCCGTTACAACGGAAGTAACACTTAAATTACTCTCTAAACCTAAGATGACAAAAACAGCGATGGGTATCTTTGACACCGTCAACTCAGCGATGGAAGCTGTCTATAAGACAATGGCTTCCGGTGTCACCCCGGTCGCCATGGAGTTTTTAGACAACAAAACCATTCGTGCTGTTGAACAGACCTACAACAAAGGGCTGCCGGTTGAAGCCGGTGCGATCCTTGTAACCGATGTTGATGGGAATTTGGAGAGTGACCTTGACTTCCAACTGGCACAGATCGAGAAAGTCTTTAGAGAAAATGGGTGTACTACGTTTAAAATCGCCCAAAACGATGAAGAAGCCGCCGACCTTTGGTTCGCCCGTCGCCGTGCTTCACAATCACTCTCAATTTATGGCAGTAAAAAGATCAATGAAGATGTAACAGTACCGCGTGCTGTTCTGCCTCAGCTGCTTAGAGAGTTTGACAAGATCGCAGAAAAGTACAACATCAATATCCCATGTTTTGGTCACACCGGTGATGGCAATGTCCATACTAACGTTATGGTCGACGGCAAAGACCCTGAACAAGTGAAGATCGGTTATCAAGCTATCGAAGAGGTCTTTCAGGCGACCATTGATCTTGGCGGCACACTAAGCGGTGAACATGGCATAGGGCTGGCTAAAGCACCTTATATGCACATGGCATTTACGGATGAAGAGATGAACCTTTTTAAAACGATCAAAAAAGCCTTTGACCCTAACAATATCTTAAATCCAAACAAAATGGGTCTTGACTAAACAGACCCCGTTCTTCTCTACTGCTCTTCTGAAATCTCAGAGTTTTTGTCGGTTGTACAAAATATCTGAGCAACTGCACTATTTATACCTAACACCTCAAATATCGGTGCCAGATACGCTTAAACCAGCACTTTAATTGTGCTACAATAACGTATGCAGCTTAGTCAGAATATCAAACGAAATCATTACTTTCGTCATACCCGTTTTTTTGTTTCAAAACTTTTTGATGACGAATTGTCCTATTATGCGTCCAGCCTTAGTTTTTATACTATTTCGACCATTATCCCAATATTTTTTATCATCTTCGCTCTTCTCCCTCAACTTGAGTGCTTTGATGAATATTATGCAACCTTAAAAACTTTTTTAATCGCACATCTCTTGCCCGTACAGACGGGTCTTATTACAGACTATATTGATTCGTTTATTGTCAATGCCACCCAGCTTGGGATCTTCTCACTCAGCTTTACAATAGTTGTTTCCATGCTCTTTTTTATCAACTTTTCCTATGTCGTCAACTCTATATTTAAAACAAAAGATAGAGGAATTTTAAAAACTGCTTTTACCTATCTTTTATTAACTATATTTGTACCGCTGGGCCTCATAATCTCATTCTATTTAACCAGCAATATCAATCAATTTATCAATATTTATATCTTTGATTCAACATTTGAAGTCTCTATCTTCACCCCTTTCATTATAGAGTGGACCCTCTTTTTTCTCATCTATACATTTGCACCAAATATTTATGTCCACTATAAGGCTTCTGCCATCAGTGGCCTTATTGCCGTGATTATTTGGAGTGCCACTAAAGCACTTTTCGTTGACTATGTCTTTTTGGCCAAAGCGACCAGTACCATCTATGGTCCCTTTGCTATCACCATCTTCATCTTGACCTGGATCTACATCTCTTGGATTATCTTTGTTTATGGTTTACGGCTATGCTACCTGATAAACCGCAGCTACGGATATTCCAAAAGCCACCAAAAGAAGTAGATAGACAACCCGCTTGTTATAAAGTGCCCCTAACGCTAAAGATCCATAGGGTATTAACCAGAACGACGCAAGTGTAAAGTGTTTGCCATCCAGTTCATTGACAAGAAAAAGATGTAATACCCCATCAATACTGTCGCCATAACCAATAAGATGTAAAAAGAGGGATAGTGGGTAAAAGAGTGTAAACAGGATACTCCAGATGACAGAGAGCGGATGATACAGGCTGTAGTTTCCAAACAGTACCAGAGCTATCGGTGTCATCATCAGGTAGACCCAGGCAGGGACAGCCACGAAGCTGATATATTTTGAGAGTTCACTAAAGTAACGCAGGTATAAAAAGATGAAATAGACCCCGCTGACAGAGAGCCAAAAGCCCATTGATAAAAAAAGTCTAGGCCAAAGTGCGAGTAAGATTATAAACGTAGTAAAAAGCGTCTGCATCGAGACGATCTTCATCCCTCGATCATGCAAGATGTACCCTACGATCAACATGGCATAAGCACGCAGCAGGGAGGCGACATCGCCTAGAAAGAGGAGATATCCGCCCAATAGCAATGCCACTAAGAGAAACAGATCCCTGTTGCGATGGCGATAGGGAAAAAAACGATTCTGCACTTGCCTATAGGGCCTCTCCAACAAGGCAAAGAGAATGAAACTCAACACACCAAGATGAAACCCGCTGATTGCAAGAAGATGTGAGACACCCAGCATCGAAAAGCGCTCCTGTAAGAGCGCACTAAGGGGCAGTGCAAAAAAGAGTGCTCCATATATCTGCGACGCATCTTCTCCTTTATGTATGGTTTTTAACTTCTCGCCTAATTTAAAAGTATAAGCCTTGCTTCGTGATATTGACACAACGCTTCCCTTGGTCGCAAAGCCTCTGATGTAATCAAGAAAACCAATATACTTTGTCTTGATCCAAACCGTAATCCTATACCCGGCCAGCTCTTTTAATGGCGATCTTGAGGTAATATAGAAGGTCGCGCCCTCTTCTGTCTTAAGCTTTAAAACCTCATATTTTTCACCATCACTGCTTTTTGTATAGTGTTTCAAAACATCAACTGAAATAACAGCATCATCAAATCGTGTCAGTTTTGCATAGTGATAGAATTCAATAGAAAGTGAAAAGAGCAGAAGGGTAAAAGAGAGTAAAAAGAAGTAGAAGTATTCACGCCCGACTAAAAGTGACGGCTTTATCAATATCACGACAATCCAATCTAAAAGAGTGGATTATTATAACACAATATGTTTATTTTGAATGTTGAATGTTGGATTATAAAAAGATGACGTAGCCCATCTTACTCAGTGTATATACCGTAAAAAGTTCCAGATTTGGTGCAGGTTGTGCGAAATGTCTAGCCGAATGCGTACATAGGTACGCCGAGAGCTAGACTTTCGTGCAATCTGCGCCGAAGCTGGAACTTTTTTAAATAGTTGGCATTGATACGTTCATATTTGCAGATGACGTGTCTACATTCTCATAGGTCACTTCAACAGAGTTGTATGCCGGTCTAGCAACAAACCGTGTCAACTTTTTCTGAAAGAGAAGTTTTACATGCCCCGTAGGCCCATTACGCTGTTTACCGATAATGATCTCAGCATCCTCTTCCTCTTTTTCAATATAGGTCGAAGTGAACTCTTTACCATCAGCCTTTGCAGCCTTTTCCCGTTCTTTCTCTTCTTTATAAAGATAGACGTCATCACGGTAAACAAACATGATGATATCGGCATCCTGCTCGATCGAACCGGACTCACGGATATCGCTCAGCATCGGGCGTTTGTCATTACGTGATTCCAGTCCACGGTTGAGCTGTGAGAGTGCAACAATCGGCATCTCAAGCTCACGCGCAAGCATCTTAAGACCACGTGACATCTCACTGACTTCCAGGTGACGGTCTTTGTTGCCCGTACCACTCATAATCTGGATATAGTCCACCACACAGAGTTCGATCTCAGGGTGTTTGCTCTTGAGTTTACGCAGTTTTGAACGCAACTGATTGATGTTAAGTGAACCATGGTCATCCACAAAAAGTTTAGTGTGCTGCATCTGTTCAACTGCTATATTCAAACGTGACCATTGATCATCATTCATATCACCTACACGCAATTTTTGCAGACCGATCGAGGTCTTAATACTCAAGAGACGAAGCATGAGCTGTTCCGCCGGCATCTCCAGAGAGAAGAAAGCCACACCTTTACCTTTATCCAGAAGGTTCTGTACAATATTAAGGGCGAAAGAAGTCTTACCCATAGCAGGTCTTGCCGCCAAAATAACAAGATCACCTTTACCAAAACCTGTCGTCATCTTGTTAAGTTCTTCAAAGCCCGTATCAACACCGACAAGGACCGTGTTACCGCGCGCCTTCATCTCTGCAATGTAATTCATCGTCTCAAGCGTCACACGGTCAGCATCCTTAAAGTCACTGGTCTGTGAGTCTTGGGTAATAGCGTACAGTTTCTTCTCCACCATATCGACTACTTCGCTGCTGGGAAGTTCTTCTTCCAGCGTGACCCGTTTGATCTCGGTTGTGAGTGTCAAGAGATGACGTTTCAGTGACTTATCTTTGATCTCTCTGACATAGGCTGCGGTATTAGAAATAGGATTTGCCGAGAGAATATCTAACAGCACGACTTCATCAAACTTCTTCTTGTGGCTCAGCTCTTTTTTGATGAACTCTTCATCAATCGGCTCATCTCTATGGACTAACGCCGCAATGGCTTTATAGATATCCTGATGTGCAGGCAGATAAAAGTCATCTTCTTTTAAGATTGTTTCAAGATCATCAAATTGCGTCGGTTCAAAAATAATAGAACTGAGAATCGAACGTTCAAATGCAAGATTATAAAGGGAGGCTTCCATTACTTCTCCTTCTCTTGCTGCGCGGCCATGAGCTCTACTTCTTTAATAAAACGCTCCACCAGGTCTGCCTCATCCAGGTTAGCTACGACCTCGCCTTTGACCATGACTAAACCCTTACCTTTTCCGTACGCTATCGCTACGTCTGCATGTGCCGCTTCGCCGATCGCATTGACAACACAACCCATTACCGACACATTCAACGGCGTCTTGATATGTTTGGTACGTTCTTCGATCTCACTGACAGCACTCACCAAGTCGGCTTCGATACGACCACAGGTCGGACAGGAGATAATGTTCAGCCCTTCAGCCATTGCCCCGCTGTCTTTTAAAATAGCACGACCGACATTGATCTCCTCTTCAAGTTCACCTGTAATTGAAACACGCATCGTATCACCAATACCGTCAAGCAGCAATGTCCCAAGACCGATAGCACTTTTAACGGTTGCATGAAAAATCGTTCCCGCTTCCGTAACACCGAGGTGGAATGGGTATGCATTTTTAGGACGCAGCATTCTGTACGCAGCCACAGTACGTTGAACATCCGAGGCCTTCAAAGAGACTTTGATGTCCGTAAACCCAAGGTCTTCCAAAAACTTGATATTGTACTCAGCTGAAGCGACCATCCCCTCCGCTGTCTGTCCATACTTGTTTTCAAACTGCTTCTCTAATGAACCGGCATTGACCCCGATACGAATAGGAATGTTACGTTGCTGACACGCCTTGACAATATCTTTGACACGTGACTGCTCCCCGATATTTCCCGGGTTGATACGGATACAATCGACGACTTCAGCAGCGACAAGTGCCAGTTTATAGTTAAAGTGGATATCGGCGATCAGCGGCAGAGAGATCTGCTCTTTAATACTTTTTAGCGCTAAAGCATCTGCCATGTCAGGTACAGCGACACGGACGATGTCACACCCGGCAAAGTGCAAACGGTTGATCTGTTCCACCGTTGCCGCGACGTCATGTGTCTGAGAGTAGGTCATAGACTGCACAGAGATAGGAGCATCCCCGCCAACAGCCACATTACCGACATATATTTTTTTAGTTTTTACACGTTCTATCATAAATTTTATTTCCTCTGGTAGAAGAATTTTAGCGCGAAGTGCGTTAGAAAGAGTTGAGAAGAATAAGGTAATGTCTCTGTAAAATCTCAATCAATATATATACTTTCATCCACGTTATACAGTCGAAATTTTGGACTTGCAAAAGGCGTCCCATTTTTACAATGGATCTCATAGGTCACCGTAAAAGGGTACGTTAAAAACACGCCGTTTCCGGCACTGTTGCAGTTTACCAAAGACGGTCTGGTCGAATAGCCGGGAACAATCTCAATATACTGTTCAAGGATCAGATCATAGGCTGGATTCGAAATATTTCCATCAAGTCCATCTTCCATAGATCTAAACCAAAACCCGGCACCTGAAGTGCGGTTTAGAGTGCCTGCAAAAGCTTTTAGCTGAATTTCTTGTGCACGATCAGACATACCACCCATTTTCACAACAGCCACAGCAGCCAAGACACCTAAAATAAAAATAACAAATATCAGTTCTATAATAGTAAAGGCACTTCGTCTCATAAGCCTTCTCCAATACTAATTACGGAACTTCTTTTCATGGCTTCTTGCGCTTCTTCTAAAAGTGTCATACCGCTGTCGCTACGATAGCTGGCCACACCTATACGCAGATCAATTTTTGTTTTTAGTTCATAGTCATACGACTTCAAACGTTTTTCCAAACGTAATGCTAGCTTTTCTGCATTGGCGTGGTCTTCATCGGGAGAAATAACAACAAAACGATTTTCTTCAATCCGGCAGATTGTGTCACTTTGTCTAAAAGAGTCGCGGAATTGTTTACTAAACTCTTGTAGAAACAGTTCAAATTCCTTGTTTCCGATACTCTTGCTCAGCTCTTCATACTTGTCGAACGATAGAACCAATAATGAAAGAGGTTTTTGCTGACGTGCTGCGAGCAACTTTGTCTTCTGCAAGACTTCGTTGTAGTATTTTTTATTATAAAGCCCGGTAACATGATCGTGAATCGCATGTTTTTCAAGTTGAATACGAATATAGACTCTGGTCAAAAAGACCAGAGCGATGACGATCAGCATAGTGAACAATAAAGAGAGGTAAAGTCTGTCTAGCATGGTCTCACTTTTATAAGCAAGCATCTCTTCTGCCATGTTCGAAAAGCTATTGACTTCGTTCCAACATTTGTCGCCATTAGCATTGGCCATATCTTGTTCTTCAAAGGCCATTTTCAACTCGATCCACGACTTGATCATCTCCTTGTACCCTTCGTTAGCACGGAACAGCACTACAAATTTTGCATTATTGGATGCTTGTAAAAAGTCATAATCGATGGTTGTAAATGACACGTCTACTTTATCAATGAGCGCCTCTCTCTCAGTTCTGTTTTCCACTCCAATGATACGTTGTATCGCCCCATTAATATAGACCAAACGATTCATTGTCACACCGTCATTGTGCATACTGTCAAAGGATTGCTTGGCAAAATAGTAGTTGAAAGGAAGCAACACAACGATCGCATAAAGCAAAATAGTAATTCTAAACACTGACCAGTCTCTTTTCATAAGAACTCTTTATAACGTATTTACTTTTATGATACACCTTCAAATATTAAATAACATTAAAGATACAGAGAAGAGGTTGTCTTGGATAAGTGTAATTTTAAGAGAACTATCAGCAGTGCTTAATATGGCACTGTTGATAACAGACGTTAAAACGTATATGTCGAATTAGGACTAACTTCAAAACGAGGTGAGTTTGACATATTGCCATCACGACAAAAGATGTTCAATGTCCCTTGATCAACCTTTTCTATAAAGGGGGCTGCTGTACCTGAACCGGAAATGCAATTGTCGAAATCAACTGTAGCAACATCCAAAAGTTTTGGAAAATTGTCAACATAATGAGGCAATGGTTCACCATTAAACGTTGTAGGATCACTGTCACCGCTGATGGTACCATTACCTCCACCCGAAATAGAGGTAGACCACATCATAGGCCCAACCGTACGGCTCAGGGTTCCTGCAAAACTCTCTATTGTCGCTATCTCCGCCTGCCCTTGAATTCCGGCGAACTTAGGCAAAGCTACCGCCGCTAAAATACCCAATATCACTATGACAAAGATAAGTTCTATCATAGTAAAACCAGACTTACTCTGCAACCCTTTCATAATAGTTCCTTATAAAATAACTGTTTCTGCAAACTTATGCAGACCGTCTATTTTAACATTATTTCATTAAGTTAATATCAAGCTTTTTCTATACAAAATGTTACACAAATTCTATAGGATCCATGTCTATCTCAGCTAAGTCGACTTGACTTCCTTTAATACCCTGGATCAAGTCCGTACTTTTGTCAGCACGCAGAAGAATCTGGTATCTGTATTTGTTGGCTATCTTCTCTATTTGCGAAACGCCATACCCAATGATCTCTACATTAGAAAATTGACGAAGGCTTTCGACCATCTTCATCATTGACTCTTCAGCTTTGTTTGCATATTTATGTGCGAACAAAATACGAGCAAGTTTTCTATAGGGTGGGTAAAGACCTTTACGAAACATTTTTTCATCTTCGAGGAACTGCTCATAGTTACCAAGATAAGGTTCAAAAAACTCTCTGTTGTAACTTTGCACCAGAACTTTAGCCGCCTTCTTACGACCACTTCTGCCTGCTATCTGAATAAGCAGGGAGAGTGCTTTCTCTCTGGCACGGTAATCACTCATGTTCAACTGGTTATCCAGTCCTAAAATAACGGCTAATGTCACGTCATGATAGTCATGCCCTTTAGAGAGCATCTGTGTTCCAATCAGCAGATCGATCTCTTTGGCATTGAAGGCCTTGAGTAATTTCTTGAGTTTGGTCTGTGTACTGACGGCATCCCTGTCAAATTGTCCCACCCTGATGTCAGGATGGTTCTCTTCAAAAAAATGAACAGCTTCTGCCGTACCCAAGCGGTTAGACGTCAACATCTCATGTCCGCATAGGGTGCACTTTGAGGGGATTCGTTCGGAAAAGTTACAGTAGTGGCACTTTATAGCATTGCTTTTACGGTGGACACTCATACCGACACTGCAATAGGGACAAGAGTGGGTATGTCCGCAGGCCTCACAGATAAGATACTTGAAATTTGCCCGGGTTGGGATGAATAACATTGCCTGTTCTTCATTGGCCTTCGTCTCAACGATGACCTTTTCAACCTGTTGTGTTATCTCCTCGCGGGTTGGTTCAAAAAAGAACTCCCGTTTTGCAGAGAAGTGCCCTCCCCTCAATCTGACATGAGGGAATTTCACATATGAACTCATTGAAGGTGTTGCACTTCCCAAGATGACTGGTACTTTGTAAAGGCTTCCCATATAGATCGCCATGTCGCGTGCATGATAACGCGGACGGGCATTTGCTTTGTAACTGTCGTCATGCTCTTCATCCACAACGATTAGCCCCAAATCCTCTACCGGAAGAAAAAGAGCAGAGCGCGCCCCGGCGATGATCTTAGCCGACCCACTATAGATACTTTCCAGCAACTTTTTTTTCTGAGGTTTGCTCACCTTGGAGTGCCACATCACCACGGCGTCACCGAAATGTTCTTCCAAACGGATCTGCATCTGCGGTGTCAATGATATCTCAGGCATCAAAAAGATCACTCTTTTACCTTGACTCAGCACGTCCTCGAAATACTTCATATAGATCTCTGTCTTGCCGGAGCCCGTGTCACCAAAGAGAAGCGAAACAGGATGTTGCTGCAAGAACAGCAATGCATCATTTTGCTTTTCTGAGAGCACAATAGTACTCAAGACCTTCTCTTCTATCGTCTCTTGTAAATCTATAGACAGGTTCTCTTTAGACTTCTCGCTTTGCTCTTTCCTATTCTGAAAAGGCACAAAAAGGTTCAGTGCTTCCCCTAAAGAGCAAAAATAATAATCACTTATAAACTTCGCCATCTTCATCTGCATTTTAGAATAAAAGAGAGGGGCAGAAACTTCAAGAGGAGATGTTTTAAATTGAGGTTGTTCTGAAGTATTGACGACTACACCGAGCATACTACGGTTACGCAAGCTGACTTCGACTACACAACCTGTTTTTAGAGGAGTTCCGTATTCATATGTCAGTGGTTCGAGAGGAGAATTTAAGAGGGCAACTTCAAAAAAGTACAAACAGATCCTTTAAGTAGGCGTATTATACTTTATCTTATTCGAATGAAGAAAACATATTGCTATTTTACACTTGCTTCAAAATCACATAACAATCTTGAAACAAGTAAAATACGTAAAACTTGTTATTCTGTAATTCTTTTACAATAATCCAATGCCGTTCCCGTATTGGCCGCTACACCATGACAATCGAATAGACCACTGTTAAGACCTCCATACGCAAAAGCAACATCCGTCTCAATCACTTTAAAAGTATAGGTATTGGCAGCGGTCTTTCGCCATTTACCAGAACTTGCACTTGAATAGATAGGATAGGTCAAGATCGTAAGAGAGCCATTCGTATCAAACAGTGCCTCTCCATCGCTTGACGTTGCCCCACTAAGGTTGTCTAGTTTGCTAGGGTAGGCATTCTTACCTGTTACCAACATCTTTTGACGGGCACTGGCAATAGCTGTACGTAAGGCGGACACATCACCCTGCGCTTTTGCGACCTGAGCATGTTCCATATTTGAACCCAAACGAGGAATTGCAACGGCAGCTAAGATACCCAAGACAACAATTACAAAGATTAATTCAATTAAAGTAAATCCATTTTTTTGCATAAATACTCCTCATACCATCTATCTAAACGACTATATCATATTTAACTATACTATTATTTCACTTTATCTATCTTAATTATAATTAGGGTCAGGTCATTAATCTTTTTCTTTTTAACAATCTTTCTAGCATTGTCACGTTTACATCTATAACTTTAACGATACCAACTTGTTTGTGTCCATCTGTAGTTACTTTGCAAAATCCATGTTTCTCTCTTCTTTACTAATTTTCATTAGGATTTCTCTTTTACAACAATAATATTCGTTTATTATAGAATCACGAATATCTTAATAATGAAATATTGCCAATACAAGTTTAAAGTGCACCAGTAATAGAATAAAGATGAATAAACAATCGAAAAAGGTTAGCTACGAGAGCATAAGAAAATCATCCAGGATGATAAGGACACTTATGAGCTATAAAAAACTAAACCATGATACCGCGATATCAAATAGTTCCTTTTATAAATCTAAGAGCGATTGGGTGGAACTTATACGTTAGTCGTACGACTATCAGCAGGAAGTTGAGACGAAACCTATTAGTTAATGGAACCTATGGTGCAGCAGTGGGACTATACGTACACGACATCGATATCAACTTAAGCATGTCATCTATATTCGTGAGCAACTAAAAGCAGGATGGAGTCCAGAACAGATCAGTGCACGAATGCAACTTTCAGGTCTAAGTCTTCTAATCCATGAGACGATTTACCAGTATACCTACCGCAGAAGCAATAAAAACCTGTATCAATACTTCAAACACAAGAAATACACCAAACGTACAGCATTCCAACGTAAACGTGGACATATTAAAGGTAGAGTCTCTATAGATGAGTTGATAACATAGAAGTCAGTTGTGATAGAGCATGAAATAGTTAGTAAAGATAAAGAGACTTATGTATATCTTAAGTAAGTAGATTTGGATTAAATGGGTGAAAAAAATAGAAAAAGAAGTTAGTTTATCCCCAGGCAAATGCTTGGGGATAAAGTTGAGATCGGTCCAAGCTTACTGCTTAGTCCAGAACCAACGTAAAGAAGGAAAGCAAAAGCTTACTCTTCTATATAAACAACAATACTAGTTAGTCTTTTCCCAAGTCCAACGAGGCGCATCAGAAATATTACCATCTGTAACATTCAATTCATACGTACTAGTACCAAAGGTTGGTGTAAATAGACTATCAACAGCATCTTGAGTTGGAACCAATGCAGTATTTAATGTACCACTAAATGCAGTTCCAGCAGCTGCAAGACATTCTACTGGAATATCTTCATCTACAATAAAGTTTGTAGTAGTATAACCTTGAATGGAACCATTATCACCATCAGTAATTGACTGAGACCACATTGAGGGCCCAATTGTACGATTCATTGTACCGACAAACGCATTACATTTCTGTGCATTCGCCTGATCAGAAACACCAGCAAATTTAGGAAGCGCAACCGCTGCCAAAATACCTAAAATAACGATAACGAAGATCAATTCGATCATTGTAAAACCAGCTCTTTTCATAAGAACTCCTTAAATTTAAAAGTTTGGCTACTCTTGTAACCTTAATAATCATTATGAATCAACTATTCTTATAGCTTGCTGAAGGTTTATCATCATCAGAATTTTCTCGATGGTATCGATTGTATTCAATGATTCATGGAACAGGTATAGGTGTACTCCATATTTTTATTGACAATCAAGAACTTAACATCATCAAACGGTTTAGAAAATTGGAACTTCATGTTCGCATCTATATTTTTTTCTCTTTGCAGAGAGTAACTTCGTTCCATGTTGTCATCTTTGACATAGGTATCTGCGTCATTAACAAGGACAGTATCGTTGTTATAGACTTTAAAATGATATTCGAAACCATTTTTAACGGCATCTTCTTTGGTTAACGTTACTGTTCGTCCTGTCTCGACATAGACAACACTGTCAATAATACAATCTAACGTGTGAACTATCTTATCTTCTTTTGTGCACCCAGTGAAAACGAATACAAACATTACACTTATAAAAAATATATATTTCATAAAACCTCCATCATGAACGTAGTGGATCTGCTCTAAAACCAAAAAGCAATCTAGTGCTCTAGAAAACCGTGAGACCTATATCTTACGAAAGAGTTTCTAGCTGATGTAAAAGCGAAACAATCTCTTCTTCCTGTCTAAACAGTTCCGCATTTTTGCGTACATAGGCATACAGGAGCGTTTTGGCATCGTTGTTGCCTTCGGTGTTGAAATCCTGGCTCATCTGTTTGGTAAGGTACTTGGCGAAGGCTTCTTCGAGTTCGATGTCAAAACGGCTGCCGTTAACGGTAAGCGATACTTTTTTACTCATCTACCTGCCCCCGTTTTCATGTAACATCTCTCGATTTAACCTAAGATACTTTCTATCTTGTTGACGATCTCTTCGATCTCGCGGTCTTTTTCGAGGAGTTCGTCTTGCATACGTGTTACGTTTGCCTCTTTTGAAATATTTTCCGACTCCAACCGTTCAACATTCTCTTTTAATTGTACATTCTCAAGACGCAGGGCATCGTAACTGCGCAACATCTGGCTTACTTTTTGACTCAATTTTTCTAAAGTGGTTAATTCTTGCATATATTCTCATTGTCATTAATTTTGATTGATTACGATTTTATCATAAAGTGTATAATTAATGATATTAAATAGTTTCAATCTTTATCAATGGTATTCAGTTCCAGGCTCTAAAGTAGACAGATTGTGAAAGAAGTTAAAAAGATAGTGTTGTTACTTTACCTTTATGTAAAAGGTGTTAATGAACACTAAATGTCTACAATCACTATTAAACGTAGCAGATTAGCTATAATTTCAAAATAGTTTTAAAATGAGAAAAGGGTAAAATTGGCTGAGTTTATTGTAAAAACCGAGTACGAACCCGCTGGTGATCAGCCTACGGCGATCAAGGCTCTCTCAGAGAGTATCTTGCAAGGTAACCGCTACCAGACACTCGAAGGGGTAACGGGCAGCGGTAAGACCTACACAATGGCGAAGACCATTGAGAATGTCAAGATGCCGACCATCATCATGACCCACAACAAGACACTTGCCGCACAGCTTTACAGTGAATTCAAGAGCTTTTTTCCCAATAACCATGTTGAATACTTCATCTCGTATTACGACTACTACCAGCCTGAGGCGTACATCCCTCGTCAAGACCTTTTTATTGAAAAAGACAGTGCTATTAATGCTGAACTCGAGCGTATGCGTCTTTCGGCTACAGCCAATCTTCTCTCATATGACGATGTCATCGTTATCGCTTCGGTCTCAGCCAACTATGGACTGGGTGACCCCGAAGAGTATGAAAAGATGGTGCAAAGTATCGAAATAGGTGATGAGATCTCGCAGAAGAAGCTGCTGCTGCGGCTCATAGACATGGGGTATTCTCGAAACGACACCTATTTTGACAGCGGCCACATTCGTGTCAGCGGCGATGTCATCGACATCTATCCTCCCTATATGCAGGACGAGGCAATTCGCATCGAGTTCTTCGGTGACGAGGTCGAAGCCATCTACTCTTTTGAGGTTATCTCCAATAAAAAGCTGGAAGATCACAAAAAGTTTACCGTCTATGCGACCAGCCAGTTTACCGTGGGACAGGAGAAGCTCTCTGTTGCCGTCAAACGGATGGAAGATGAACTTGATGAGCGTTTAGACTACTATCTTAAAGAGAATAAGCTTGTTGAAGCACAGCGTCTAAAACAGCGTACTGAGTTTGACTTGGAGATGTTAGAGACAACCGGGATGTGCAAGGGTATTGAGAACTACTCCCGTCTCTTCACCGGGAAGGAACCAGGAGAAGCACCCTACACGCTGCTGGACTACTTTGACCTGCACCATGACAAATATATGATCATTGTTGATGAGTCTCATGTCTCATTACCACAGTTTCGTGGTATGTATGCCGGTGATAGAAGCCGTAAAGAGGTCTTAGTCGATTATGGGTTCCGTCTGCCCAGTGCCCTTGACAACCGCCCTCTGAAACTTGATGAATTCATCAATAAAGCACCGCACTACCTGTTTGTCTCAGCGACCCCTTCTGAATATGAGTTGGAGATCTCAGCCACTAAAGCGCAGCAGATCATTCGTCCTACCGGTCTGCTTGACCCGCCTATCACGATTAAAGACTCAGAAAACCAGGTCGAAGACCTGCACGATGAGATTGTAAAGACGGTAGCTAAGGGAGACAGGGTACTCGTCACAGTACTCACTAAAAAAATGGCAGAAGGACTGACCAAATACCTGGCCGATCTCGGCGTTAGAATTCAATATCTGCATTCAGACATTGATGTCATTGAACGAAACCAGATCATTCGCGGGCTCCGCCTGGGTGATTTTGATGTCATCGTCGGAATCAACCTGCTTCGTGAAGGACTCGACCTGCCAGAAGTAAGTCTTGTCGCTATTCTTGATGCAGACAAAGAGGGTTTTCTGCGTTCAGAAACCGCACTCGTCCAGACCATCGGCCGCGGCGCACGTAATTCTGAAGGACGTGTCATACTCTACGCCAAAAGAGTCACCGGATCAATGCAGCGCGCTATGGACAAGACAACCGCTCGTCGGGAGCTCCAGATGGCATACAATAAAGAACACGGCATCACCCCAACCACTGTTAAACGCCTCTTAGACACCGACCTGAAAGTCGACGATGCCGGAGAACTGTATGCAAAAAGTAAAACAGCCGACAAAATGCCTAAATCTGAACGTAAAAAACTGCTTGACGAGCTTAATTCCAAGATGAAATACGCAGCCAAGAACTTAGAATTCGAAGAAGCTGCACGCCTTCGTGACGAGATTTTGAAGGTCAAGAAATTATAGTTTGACTAATTTTAAAAAAATAAAAGCTTTTGTCCACGAATTACACTAATTTTCACGAATCTAAAATACTAGAAATAAGCGACTTGTTAAAAGTTGTAGATTTTGAAGGTCAAGAAATTATAGACAGAAAAGAGCAAGCGCAAGAACAATCATCAACAGATACGCAGATTTTCACAGATTAAAAGCGAATTTCAAAAACACTCGTAAGAGGTTTCAAAAAGTTTCAGATTTGGGGTAGATTGTGCAAAATGTTTAGCCGACTGCGTACAAT
>JAQIBF010000068.1 GCA_027859195.1 Helicobacteraceae bacterium | reverse complement strand
TAATAAAATAGATCAAACATTATTTGGGATAAGTATGAATAAAAATATTTTACGACAAGCAAACAGACTTTTAAAAGAAGATGGACTGCATGATACTTTTTTAAGTGAAATCAAGCTGTTTAAAACGACAACTTATGAGCAGAAAACTCCTTTAGTCTACGATTTCTGTCTTATTATAGTTTTACAAGGTAAGAAAATAGGCCATTTGGCAGAGAATACCTTAGTCTATGATTCAAAGAACTATTTAGTTGTTCCAACAACGCTTCCTTTGGAGTGTGAAACCTATGCCTCTGAGAAAGAACCTTTTATTTGCATGATTATATCAATAGATAAAAAAGTTATGAATGAGATTATAGAGAGTGTTTCAAAAAAAGAAGCTCTGCAGAGCAAGAAAAATTCACTTGGAGTTTTCTCTGATAAAGTTACAGAAGATATTGAGGATCTTTGTTTAAAGCTACTAAAGATTTTAGAGTCCCAAGAGGAATCGAAAATTTTAGGAAGTTCTATTTTAAAAGAACTCTTTTACAGAATAGCAGTAGGTGAGAATTCAAATTTTTTACATAAAATATTTTTACATACAAATAATGAAGCAAAAATTGCACGTGCATTAAAGTATATTCATGATAATTGCAGTGAAAGTTTGGATGTTTCTAGTTTAGCAAGAAGTGAAGAGATGAGTGTTTCATCTTTTCATACTCATTTTAAAGAGGTCACTTCTCATACCCCATTGCAATATATAAAAAAGATTAAATTAAATAAGGCAAAAGATTTGATATCTAAACATCATTATCAGGTAACGCAGGCTGCAGATGAACTAGGATACGACAGTCCCTCTCAGTTTTCAAGAGATTTCAAAAACTATTTTGGATACTCTCCAAAAGAGGAAAAACCCTCTTTTGAATAAGATATTTATTTCATTGACATAGTTAAAATAGTTGTAACTTTATCAAGAGTAATGTTTCCATTCTCTCCCAAAGCCGTATAACCCTTAGCCTCTAAAGCGTTAGTAACATTTGAGATTACTTTGTCATCAATTTCATATTCACTTAATTTTGTAGGTACGCCTACTTTATTATATAAAGTTTCTATGGCTTGAATAACGGCTTCATTGTCATTTTTGATACCAAATACGTTTTCACCCATTTTAGCAATTTTTTCTTTTTTATCTTCCATCATTATTCTTAAAAGATACGGTTGAACAACTGCTAAAGATCTTGCATGATCAAGATTATAGTATGCTGTCAATTCATGACCTACGAGGTGTGTTGACCAATCTTGAGGGACACCGGCTCCGATTTGGAAGTTTAAAGCTTGATTTGCAATGTGCATAAGATTTTCTTGCCAAGCTAAAGTCCTTCTATCTTCCCAAGTGTTGGCAAGTGTAACTAAACCTCTAAATAAAGTTTCTGCATAACCATCATTAACTAAAGCAGGTGTTGGATAAGTTAGGTATTGTTCACTTGTATGTACAAAAGCATCGACTAAGCCATTTCCTAACTGTCTGTCACTCAATGTACTCATAAAACTTGGATCTAAAACTGCAAATACTGGATACGAATGATCTGAAAAATACATTCTTTTTTCATCCGTTGCTTTTTTCGATAATACAGTTAAATTATTTGATTCAGAGCCAGTTGCCGGCAATGTTAAAATAACACCTAATGGCAAAGCTTTTTCAACCTCTTTTGTTCCATCTAAGAAATCCCAGCCATCACCATCATAAAGTGAAGCTGCTACTAGATATTTAGATCCATCAATAACTGAACCACCGCCAACAGCTAGAACGAAGTCTATCTTCTCTTCTTTTACTACCTTAACTGCTTTGTCCATAGTCTCAATTGTTGGATTAACCTCAACGCCTGAAAACTCTATCCAAGTATGATTTTCTAAAGCTTTTACAACTTGGTCGTAAACACCATTCTTTTTAATCGATCCACCACCATAGACTACTAATACTTTTTGATCTTTATCAATTAAGTTTGTAATTGATTGAATCTGTCCCTCACCAAACTGAAGTGCTGTTGGGTTGTGATATGAAAATGTCATATATGTATCCTTTAATATTTTGTTGGGGGAAGTATAGATGGATTCATTATTTTAAAGAATAACAATTTATACAAATATCATGACGGTTTCTACAAGGTAGTTCTGTTCAGCAATACACGTATGACAAATAAAAGTCGATAAAGGTCTATCACTTTCCAATATAAATGTTGATCTCAACATAAGACACTAACAAAAATATTGCATTACAATAGTAAAATGACGACAATACTACCAATTTATCTTAATTTAATCATCAGTCTATATAATTATAGTAAATTAACTGCATAAGTATATGCACACCTAAAAGGATCTACCATGAAAATCATCTTCCCTACAGACGAAAATCTCGGTTACCTCTCCCGTCGCGGTGCCCACTTCGGCAAAGCAAAATACTACACCATCATCACGATGGAAGATAACAATATCGTTAATGTCGAAGGTGTCGAAAACCCAGGGCATAAGAGCGGAGGCTGTTCTAATGCCGTTGCCAACATCATGGCACTCAAACCCGATGTACTTGTCGTTTCAGGCATTGGTAGTTCACCAGCCAAAGGATTCGCTGAAGCAGGTCTGAGACTCTATGTCGATCAACAATCACCTACCGTCAAACAGTCTATCATCGGTTTTTCGCAAAATAAGCTGCAAAAACTGGGCGCCCAAGGCACTTGTTCGACACATTAAGATAAATAAATGCATTATGTCTGTATAGATCACACTAAAGACATAATGCTATGAAACAAAATTCTAAGATCAAACAGGCTTTTATGAAGGCTGTCCAATCCCTATACACCATCGCACCCATGCTCTTGGCCACTATCGGTGTGGTCGGTCTCTTTCAGACCTTCATCTCACCCGAAACCCTTCATGCTCTTTTCAGCGGTAGCATCTGGAGTGACACTTTTGTCGGTACCCTTGTCGGCGGTGTCTCAGTCGGGCAGCCGGTGATCAGTTATGTTATCGGCGGTGAACTGCTGGAGGAGGGTATCTCGCTCTACGCCATTACTGCCTTCATCCTCGCCTGGGTCACACTGGGCGTCGTTCAGCTGCCGCTGGAAGCATCGATCTTCGGTGCACGGTTCACACTTGTACGTAATGTACTAACTGTTGTGTTTGCGATGCTGATTGCCTTTGCCGTTGGCATGACCATAAGCCTGCTCGCGTGAAACAACAGACTAAAAAGAGAGCGAACTATTTTGGATGGTTTTTTCTGCTCGCAGTAGCAATAAGCTATATCACGCTTGCCTTTGCCTCGCCCGACAAAGCCTCACAATCATTGTTACATGCACTAGACATACTGAAACAGGTCATTCCGATCCTGGCCGTCGTACTCTTTTTAACGGCCCTTCTAAACACCTTCGTGCAGCCTAAAAGTATTGCCGGACATTTGGGAAAAGAGAGCGGTATAAAGGGGTGGTTACTTGCACTGACAGGAGGTCTTTTGAGTCACGGTTCCACCTACATCTGGTACCCGATCTTGCAGGACCTTCGCCTAAATGGCGCCAGAAATGGACTGATCGTCGCCTTCTTTTATGCCCGAGCCATCAAACTGCCGTGGCTGCCTATGATGATCAGTTATTTCGGATTGACCTTTACGCTGACACTGAGCTTTTACACCCTTTTAGGTGCCCTATTTCAGGGACTTATAGCCGACAAGCTCCTCGAGAAGCCAAAAGACTAGTAACGCTTGCTCTCAATGCCGAGCGCTTCACCGACAGCCTCATTATAGAGAACACCGTCATACGTGTTGAGTGACGAGATCATAGCAGGGTACTCGTGACAGATCTTTTCAGCACCGTACTTGGCAAGCGCCTTGACATACGGCAAAGTTGCATTGGTCAAAGCATAGGTCGAGGTGCGCGGATACGCTCCCGGCATGTTCGCAACACAGTAGTGAACGATCCCCTCTTCAACAAAGGTAGGATTACTATGCGTCGTTGCATGCGAACTCTCAAAACAGCCGCCCTGATCGATGGAGACATCGACCAGCACGCTTCCCTCTTTCATCAGACCCAACATCTTACGCGTAATCAGTTTCGGTGCTTTTGCTCCCGGAATGAGAACCGTTCCGACAACAATGTCGCACTGTGGAAGCAGGTCGGCTATCGTCGCACCGGAACTGTACATGGTCGCCACATTGGCAGGCATGACGTCGTTTAGGTAGTGCAGACGTTCCAGGTTTACATCGAAGATCGTGACATCCGCGCCAAGCCCGGCAGCCACCTCAGCCGCTGCCTTACCGGCAACACCCCCGCCAAGGACCATTACCTTTGCGCGGTGTGTTCCCACGACCCCACCGGCAAGCAGACCGCTTCCGCCATGATAACGTCCGAGATGGACCGCACCCATCAGCGCCGCCATCTTTCCGGCCACTTCGCTCATCGGTTCGAGCAGCGGCAAACGGTGATCGACTACCAGCGTCTCATAAGAGAAGGCACGGATCCCTTTTTCAAGCAAAAAACGGGTCTGCGGTTCATCTGCCGCCAGGTGCAGGTAGGTAAAGAGTGTCTGCTTTGGTTTGAAAAGCGGGTACTCCGAGGCGATCGGCTCTTTGACCTTAAGTATCATCCCCGCTGCCTCAAAGACTTCTGAGGCTTCGAGCAGAAGCGACGCCCCGGCATCAACATAGTCTTTGTCGCTAAACCCGCTCCCTTCGCCGGCACCCATCTGGACATAAACAACATGCCCTGCTTTACGTAACTCTACAACGCCTGCCGGAGTGACAGCTACGCGGTATTCATCAGTTTTTATCTCTTTAGGTACGCCGATTATCATTCTCTTTCCTTGTAAAGAAGTAAAGGTTAATAACTGCCTTCACTCATAGCAATAACGAAATTGTCATCAACTGCGATGACATCAAACTCATGTTTTCCGCAAAAAGATTCGTTTAACTGCTGCGCCCAGGCACGGGCAACACGCTGTGCATTTTCTTTGTCATCAAAGGTCTTTATCTGCGGCATATTTTGTCTTTTTGCACATCCGCACATCTTCTCTACTACTACATGATATTGCATTATCTTACCTTTTCTCTTTAAATAGCGTTCATAAAAACCCTATGCAGTCCCAGCATCAAAATATTCTTAAGGATGAAATCGATTTGAGCGTAAACTCTATAGTCGGTATTTGTTGCTGAGACGGCATAAGGTTTGTCGGTTCTCTCTTCTACACCAACTTATGCATGAAGTGTTCTTATTAGCCTTTAAAGCCTTTAAATAGGGGTTTTAGAAGTGGAATGAAGTTGTTTTAGAGCTCACAGGCCTCAACAAAACCACCCTCTTCTACTGAGATGACAAAATTGTCGTCTACTTCGACAATATCGAAGCCGTGTTTGCCGCAGAAATTGCTGTTGAGTGCATCCCCCACTCGTAGGCATGTTCTTCCGCCTCAGGTTTAGTCTCGAAACTACGGATCTGTTCGACGGCTGCTTTCATGGCACAAAGGCAGCGCTTTTCCAAGACGACGTGGTGGGACATTATGAGAGCTTGCTGTTCGTGGAGATAAGGTAGAACTGGTCTTTGAGTTTGTTAAGCTGTTTGATGATGAGATCATGATGCTCATCGCTGAGGAGGTAATGCTGCTCCATAAAGTCATACATCTTGTCAATATTGGTATAGGTCTCTTTTAATAACTCTTCTTTGATCTTTTTTTCTACGCTCATTGTCTATTCCTTCTACAATCTTACCTCTATACCTGCAAGATATATACCAGAAGCGGCTTTTGCCGTCAATACTGCTCAAATGAAACTTGAAGCTGAGCAGTGATAGGTGGTAACAAAGGAAAAACATGCGTCAGACCTATAGCAAGTTACGATGGCGTATGCTCTTGCTCCTGCATGGTATCGATATAGTCACACACCTCGTTATCTTCGTTGCACGGCTGATTGTAACCGGCTATCGGGTCATTGATCACCTCGGCAAGATTGTCTGAAACGAATTGCCAGTTGACAAGTTTCCACCAATTCTCGAGGTATTCCGGTCGGGCGTTTCGGCGATCGATATAATAGGCATGCTCCCAGACATCGCAGGTCAACAATGGAACCCTCTCATGACGGATAGGGGTTTCGGCATTGGAGCTCTGTTCAATAACGAGTTTACCCTCTTTTGTGATGACCAGCCATGCCCATCCTGAACCGAACAGAGTAGCTGCAGCAGTCAAAAATTCTTCCCTGAAACTCTCTATCGAGCCGAAATCACGTTCAATAAGATCGGAAAGTTCTACCGAAGGGGTTGTCGGTGTAGCTGAAAGACCGTGCCAGTAAAAATCGTGGTTAAAGACCTGAGCCGCATTGTTAAAGATAGCGCCGTCTGCATGTTTGACGATCTGCTCAAGTGACATCTCCGCGAAAGGCGTCTTCTCGATAAGGGTATTAAGCTTGTTCACGTATCCGGCATGATGTTTTCCGTAGTGAAAAGAGACCGTCTCGGCTGAGATATAAGGCTCGAGTGCACTCTGCCCATAAGGCAGTTTCATTAATTCATGTTTCATTGTGATCCTCCTTGCTTTTTAAGCTGTTTATATTATCCTATCTTATAATTCTAAAGCTATGCAAAATCCGAAACGTTAGATCAAAATAATAAGTAAGACAGTTAGCTGTAGTAGAGAAAAAGCATAACACGGCGCAATAATGTTCAAATATAGAAAATAGATGCGGAAGAGATTAAAAGAGGAAATAAGTCGCTGCCCTCAAAGAGGGCAGCTTAAGGAGAATAAGAAATTACTCTTCGATTAACGAATTAAGTCGAAGAAATAATCTGTTGACGCGATACCTTTAGTATCTTCATCTAATTGATCAAGAACCTTATTCGTGATCCAAGTCAACAAGTTCAGTGCACCATCGTACCCTGAAATTGAGTATCGGTGAAGGTGGTGACGGTCAAAGATCGGGAATCCGATGTAGATCAAAGGCACATCCGTATCACGCATAAGCTCTTTACCGTATGAGTTACCGATCATGAAATCAACAGGCTCAGTAAACAGTAATGAACGCATGTGCCACAAGTCTTTACCGGCCCAAACATGACAATCAGCAGCAGCAGCAGCAGGAGAGGTGTCAAGCAATGCTCTCATCTCATCTTCCCAGCCACGTGCCGGATTGTTACAAAGTACGTGTGTCGGTTCAGCACCCATCTCAAGCAAGAAGGAAACCATTCCGATCAAGAAGTCAGGGTCACCCCAGATTGCGAACTTTTTACCATGCATATACGGATAAGAATCCTGCATAGCATCTACTAAACGTCCGCGCTCTGTTTTAAGCTTTTGCGGAACATCTTTACCTGTAAGTTCAGCTAGTTTCATAACAAACTCATCGGTCCCTTTAAGACCGATTGGGTTAGAAAAACCACCTGCATGTTTCCACTTTTTATTAACCATTTTCATGGTTTTTACAGTTGAATACTTTTGAAGTGTTATAGTAGCATCCGCATTAATACAATCTTTTGCATCTGCAATTGGTGTACCGCCGGCAAACATACTGTAATCACCAGCAGGCATGTCCCACTGATCAGAGTGATCGCCAAGCATTGTGTACTCAGCGCCGAAAGATTCAACGATAGCTTTAACAGAACGCATTGAACCTATATAAGTCTCAAAACCAGGAATGATATTTATTTTACCATTCTTCTCTTCTTTTTTATTACCCTCAGTAAGCTGAGACATAATACCGTGCATCATGTTATCGTAACCAGTAATATGGCTACCTGTAAATGACGGAGTGTGTGCATAAGTAATAGGGAAATCTGCCGCTAAAAACTCGCCGGCATCTTCCTCTTTTGCTGCTATTGCGAACGCATAAAGGTCATCACCGATAACTTCTGCCATACATGTAGTAGAGACAGCGATCATTTCAGGCTTATATAAAGCTGCACAGTTTTTAAGGCCGTCTTTCATATTTGTAAGACCGCCGAAAACTGCTGCATCTTCAGTCATTGAGTCAGACACACAGGGTGTCGGCTCTTTAAAGTGACGCGTAAAATAAGAACGGAAATACGCAACACATCCATGAGAACCGTGAACATAAGGCATAGTATTTTCAAAACCAAGTGCTACCATTACGGCACCAAGCGGTTGACATGCTTTAGCAGGGTTAATAGTGATAGCTTCACGAGCTAAATTTTTCTCTCTATAATCCCAACCTTTAGTCCACTCAGCAATTTCTTCAGTTTTAGCAGGGTTTATAGCACCCATACCGCCTTCAAATTGCTTTTTGTTTTCCAGTACGGCTTTGTATTCTGGCTTTCTGAAAAGATCTTTTCCATTTACAATGTTATTTACATCTTGCATTATGCTTCTCCTTCTTTATCCCATGGTGCTTTGCTATGTCCCCAAACAGGAGAATTTATTGCTAAATCCATATCTGCTGCGAAGATTGCGAAACCATCATATCCGTGGTAAGGGCCACTGTAATCCCAAGAGTGCATCTGTCTGTACGGAAGACCCATTTTTTGGAATACATATTTCTCTTTGATTCCTGATGCAACCAGATCTGGTTGCAGTTTTTTAACAAACGCTTCAAGCTCATACTCATTAACATCATCATAGATAACTGTTGAACGGAAGATCTCATCTTTAGTTCTTTTGTAGTCGTCATCATGAGCGAACTCATAACCAGTACCGATAACTTCCATACCAAGGTCTTCGTAAGCACCGATTACGTGACGAGGGCGTAAACCGCCAACGAACAACATTACTTGTTTGCCTTCTAGACGTGGACGGAATTTTGCTTGTACAGCATCAACCATTGGCTGATATTTTGCAATAACTTCTTCACATTTAGCTTGAATACTCTCATCAAAGAAAGCAGCAATCTTGCGTAGAGATTTAACCGTCTGAGTTGGACCAAAAAAGTTATATTCTATCCAAGGAATCCCGTACTCTTTTTCCATATGACGAGAGATATAGTTCATTGAACGGTAACAGTGAAGTAGGTTCAATTTAGCTTTAGTAGTTTGTACCATCTCTTTGATCGTAGCATCACCAGACCATTGAGCTACTACACGCAGACCCATCTCTTCTAGTAAAATACGGCTTGACCATGCATCTCCACCAATATTATAATCACCGATAATAGCAACATCATATTCAGTTACTTCAATTGGTTCACCAAGAATAGTAGGATTGCCATCAAATACATAATCACGAATAGTATCATTTGCAAGGTGGTGACCAAGTGATTGAGAAACACCACGGAAACCTTCACAGTTTACTGGAACAATTGTTTGACCAGTTTTTTTAGCATACATTTTTGAAGTTGCATTGATATCATCACCGATAAGACCAATTGGACATTCTGATTGGACTGTGATACCATTGTTTAACGGGAAAAGCTCATCAATTTCATGTAAACATTTATCAAGTTTCTTATCTCCACCAAAAACAATATCTTTTTCTTGATAATCAGACGTAAAGTTCATAGTAACAAATGTATCAACACCTGTTGTACCGATATAGTAGTTACGACGGCCGGCACGTGAGTACTGTCCACAACCAACAGGACCGTGAGAGATATGAACCATATCTTTTACCGGACCCCATACAACGCCTTTTGAACCTGCATAGGCACAACCGCGTTGACTCATAACACCTGGAACAGTTTTCTTATTCGAACGTACGTTACCGCAAGTTTTTTGACTTTCGTCTTCCGGACCGCCGACACCAAGGTGTTTTGCACGGTTTTTAGCAGCTTTCTCGGGGTACGCTTTTAGTACCTCTTCGATGGCCGCTTTTTGTTTAGCTTCCAATGATTCTGGACCCATAGTGGTCTCCTTATAATTATTTTTCAATTACGCGACACTGCAATGATTCGAAGGAATAGTGTAGTGTCGGGTCAATAGAACAAAGCCCAAGGCCTGTTCGTAAGGCATTTGAAACGGGTCTGCTTACGCAGCGACTACCGTAAAGTGAGCCATTGAATCGAATTTTTTACAAAGAGCCATTGTCTCATCATCACTGTCTAAACGCTTAGAAAGTTCAGCAATTTGGTAACGGTTTGTATAGATCAGATACTTAGACTCTGACGTCTTGATGTAATGGGTAAGCGCTTTAAACATAAAGGTATCTTTATTTGTATAAGAAAGCTCCTCCACTTGGCCATGTTCTTCCATAACCATCTTGATCTCATTGATATCGCTTGTATCGATATCTGCTGCATCCAGTTTTTCAACAACTTTTTCATCCGGGATTTTATTTCCCATATCTTTTGGGAAGTGGAAACCTAATATAAACATTGTAATTCTCCTGCTTTATCTATTATTTTCTTTTCATTATGAGAATATGCCAAGGGGCACAACGCTCTCTTGACAAAGTTGATCACTGAGTTCTATTCTATGGCATTGGGGGACATAGAATAGAACTCAAGTGAATACCTAAGATCATTTATCCGGTGAGAAGAGAGAAACTCTTTTCACCTTATATACCAACAGAGGCTTACGCTTCTGCTGCTGCCTTACCGATGTTATCTTCATCAGCTTCAAGGTCAAGACCGAATTTCATAATAAGGTCTTCAAGGTCGTCCATCTCTAGTGGAGTAGGGATGACCTTGTAGTCGTTAGCAATGATCTTGCGAGCAAGTTCTTTATACTCAAGAGCCTGGTCACATTTCGGGCTGTACTCGACAACCGTCATACGGCGTATCTCAGCACGCTGAACGATGTTGTTACGTGGTACGAAGTGGATCATGTGTGTTCCAAGATCTTCGGCCAATGCACAAGCAAGGTCGTATTCAAAGTCAGTCATACGAGCGTTACAGATAAGACCTGCAAGACGTACACCACCAGTGTTTGCATACTTCAAAATACCTTTAGAGATATTGTTGGCTGCATACATTGCCATCATCTCACCAGACATAACGATGTAGATCTCTTGTGCTTTACCTTCACGGATCGGCATTGCGAATCCACCACAAACAACGTCACCAAGTACGTCGTAAGAGACAAAGTCAAGACCTTCAACTTCGTAAGCACCCTCTTCTTCAAGAAAGTTAATCGCTGTAATAACACCGCGACCTGCACAACCAACTCCTGGCTCTGGTCCACCAGACTCAGTACAGTTGATCCAACCACCCGGAGAGTCTGGAGTAAAAATACCAGCACCCGGTTTACATGCATCCTCTAATTCAAGATCTTCAACAGTTCCCATTTCAGCTGCTAGCTGAAGAATAGTGTTCTGAGCTTTTTCATGAAGAATAAGACGAGTTGAGTCTGCTTTAGGGTCACATCCAACAATCATGATATTCTTGTCAAAGTAGTGAGCCATAGATGCCAACGTGTTTTGAGATGTAGTTGATTTACCAATCCCACCTTTTCCGTAAAATGCTATTTGGCGAAGTTCTGCCATTTTTTTCTCCTTGTTTTTAACGACTCTGTAAAAGACCCGTCATGTACTTCGCAGCAGTAGATGCATTGTCCGTTCTCGTTTTTTTCCCCAATTAAAAGTGACAAACTCATTAATGCAGTGACAATTGTCGTAAAACCGTACATATTTGTAAGAATGGATTATGCAGAGCGCCACTTTTTTTGTCATTTGTCCTTGTATCGCCATGATTTAGGGGGTTTTATATTTGAGTGACAAAAAATCCGCGGAAGATGAATGGGACAATTTTTGTGTCAAAATTGTCGTAAAAGCGCTAAAAGCTACTGTGAGGTGGTATAAATGAGAGCGAGTATCATTTATAGCTTTAATTTATAATATACCAGTTGGTTTATGGAGAATATAGTGTTATAAACCTATAGATAACTATTTTTCTACATCTATTTTTTACAGGCCTGTTCGTATAAATATTTGTGGTTTTGAGTACATATAAAGTTCCTCATGCTACTAAAATAGATCTATGTCTGTATTACTTTTCAACGTTTTTTATAATGTGTCACTTTTTATGATTTGTGGCCAAGTCATCTTTTTTTGTAGAGGTTATGTTGCTAGACAATATTGACTTTCTACCCATTCGAACTTTTTTAATTACTTCATATCGTTAGTACGTCACTTTTTCACGACTCGTAGCTAAGCTACTCCCATGCATTTCATCTTTTGCACCCCAGGGCATCCTCTCTTGCTACGCAATTCACCTAGTCTCGCTCAAAAGAAGAAGTA
>JAQIBF010000173.1 GCA_027859195.1 Helicobacteraceae bacterium | reverse complement strand
GTATTCAGACAGCGCTGCCGCCTGAAAGTAGTATTGATCTTTTGATCAGTTTTAACCATCCTGATTTTACGGCGGTCTCTGCTGAAAAAACGGTCAGTTTCCAGACCCACAACGGCGTTGATGCGGATCTGATCTTGCCTTTGGCAGTCTTTTCAGAGAGTTCGGGAAGTATAGTAAACGAAAAGGGAGTCGTGCAGCAGTGTGTAAAAGCGATCTATCGTAATGAACCTGTTCCTTCAGTGTCAGAGTGGATCGATATGATCAATCCTGAGGGAGAAGAACGATGAGTATGGCAGCTATTATCGTTGCGGTGCTCTCCTTTGTCCTTGCGGCACTGCTGGCATTGATGATGATCCCGGTTCTTGTCTGGCTGGAACGCCGCGGAGCAGGACTTATGCAGGACCGTTTATGGCCAAACCGCACCAATGTCGGCGGTTTTCGTCTCGGCGGCGTGGTGCAGTCTTTTGCTGATGTTGTCAAACTGGTGATGAAAGAGGAGTACTACCCTTCGCATATCAAAATGGGAAAATGGCTCTATATGCTTGCTCCCGCCATTACTTTCGCTGCGGCACTGTTGGCGTTTATGGTGATCCCGTTCGCGGACAACATCGTCATTGACGGTGAAAGCCTTCGGGTACAGGCCCTACCGGTGGAATACGGTATTTTTTGGTATATGGCGATCGGTGCGATCGGTGTTGTCGGCATCGTCTTCGGCGGCTGGCTGAGTCATAACAAATACAGCCTGCTGGGTGCCTCGCGCGCCGGATCACAGATGCTGGGTTATGAACTGCCGCTGGGTCTGACTGTCGTTGCGATGCTTATCACCTACAATACGATCGATTTTAATGCCATGGTGCAGTGGCAGAGCGCGACAGTGTTCGGTATTTTCCCTGCCTGGGGTATTGTTGTTCAGCCGCTTGCTGCAGTGATCTTTATAATAGCCATGTTTGCCGAGACGAACCGTGCCCCTTTCAGTGTGGCAGAAGGGGAGAGCGAGATCGTTGCCGGATTCATGACGGAATATACCGCCATGAAGTTCGCCATGTATTTTATGGGCGAGTATGTGGCTATGAACACGGCGAGTGCGGTCATTATTACCATGTTCTTCGGTGGCTATCAGCTGCCGTGGGTAAGTACCGGGTATCTGCTGGAAAACTTTGCGATTTTTGCTGCGGTGATGATGCCTCTGCTGCCGATAGGCGTCTTTTATTTCATACGTTGGATGCGCAAGAATAACCGTGTCAGAGCAAGCGTCAGCAGCGATGGGGGACGCCTATTTGAGACAAAAGTCTTTACGATAGTTTTGACCATAATGACACTTATCATTGAAATGCTGTTGATCTATCTGATTCTACTGCCTTCGGATGCACTGGGGACGGCCATTGCTGTCACCATTTTTCAGATCGCTGTTTTTGTCGTAAAATTGATGCTCTTCAATCTCTTTTTCATCCTGGTGCGCTGGACATTGCCGCGTTTTCGTTACGATCAAGTGCAGCACCTTGGCTGGTATTATCTCCTGCCGCTCTCTTTGATCAATATTTTTGTAACGGCACTTATTGTCGTAGGAGTGTCCTGATGGAGAAGAAGATCAAGATCGTTCCCCGCTACGGTGTGAGTCTTAAAGACAAGCTCTACCTTCCCGCCATATATGAGGGGCTTAAGATCACCTTTAAGCATCTTATAGACAATGTCAGTGATTCGAATGCTATTGATGTCCTTGAGTATCCCGAAGAGCAGCCAACGGACATCACCGAACGCTACCGGGGTCTTCACCGTCTGACACACCGTGAGGATGACTCTGTCGCCTGTGTCGCCTGTTTTATGTGTGCAACAGCCTGCCCGTCAAACTGTATCTTTATCGAAGCGACAGAACGTACGGACAATGTTGACGAAAAGATGCCAAAACGTTTTGCTATTGATACTTTGGAGTGTATTTTCTGCGGCTATTGTGTCGAAGCGTGTCCGTGTGATGCTATTCGTATGGATACGGGTATTTTTTCACTGACGGGTAAGAACCGCGAAGATTTTGTGATGGAGAAAGAACAACTTTTGGCCCACAAAGGGGCATTTGGAGAGGAGAACAGTATTGCTAGAAAATAGTATTTTTGTCCTATTGGCACTTTTTTTACTCCTGGGCAGTGCAGGGATGGTCGGATTTAAACAGACCCTCTTTAGTGCCATCAGTTTTATGATGGCGATGCTGGCACTGGCAGGGATGTTTGCACTGCTCGATAACAGTTTTCTTTTTCTGGCGCAGATCATGGTCTCTGTCGGGGCAGTCGTTGTTTTGAGCCTGCTTGTGATCGTATCGGTCAATGTCAAAGAGGAGAACCTTCCCAAAGAGCCGGCTAAGTTCCGCTGGATGCTTTTTGCGGTAGTGCTGGTCGCTCCTTTGGCAATAGTGATCTATAAAGCGTTGACATACATGCCCCATACATGGGCAAAAACCGGAGAAGGGTACGGCTCGCTCAAGATGATGGGTATGACGCTTTTTAAGGACTGGGTCCTCCCTTTTGAGATCGTATCCGTTTTGCTGCTTGCCGCGATGGTGGGTGCCATCGTTATTGCACGAAAGGAGCCCTCAAATGACGCCTGATCACTTCTTTCTGCTCGCTATCTTGCTTTTTAGTATAGGTCTTATCGGTATTGTCAGCCGCCGCAACCTCTTTGTTGTTTATATGTCAATAGAGCTGATGTTAAGTTCTGTCAACCTTGTTTTGGCGATTTTTTCACGACTACACGGGGATATGCACGGCTCGGTTATTGCCTTGCTTCTTATTGCCGTTATCGCAGCAGAAGCGGCGCTGTTCCTGGCGATGATCGTCCATCTTTACCGGCTGAAACGGACACTCGACAGTGATGCCTTCAGGCTTCTTGCGCAGAAGGATTCGAAATGAGTTCTTTATTGATCTGGATCGTACTGATCCCTTTTGCAAGTGCAGCGCTGCTTGGCTTCTTGCATCTGTTGCTGCCAAAACAGAGATCCTTGCATGCACTTTATACCGTGTCGGGTATTGCGGCACCATTTATATCGGCGCTAATGAGTCTGGCAGTGGGCTGGGAACTCTTCAACAGCAGTGACGACATGATGATACATGCCATAGCGTTTAACTGGATTACTCTGGGTGATTTGAGTGTAAACGTCGCTTTTATGGCGGACAGACTGACGGCTGTGATGCTCTTTTTTATTACCTTTATCGGCACACTCATCCATATTTATGCCGCCGGCTACATGAAAGAGGAGGAGGGTTACGGAAAGTTTTTCAGTTTTTTCAACCTTTTTATGGGGAGTATGCTGTTGCTGGTGCTCTCTGACAATCCGATTATGATGTTCGTAGGATGGGAACTGGTGGGGCTCTCTTCGTATCTGTTAATCGGTTTTTACCATCAGGAATCGGCCAATATGAAAGCGGCCAATAAAGCGTTTATCCTTAACCGGGTAGGCGACTTTGGTTTTATTATCGGTCTGGCACTGCTCTTTACCGCGCTCGAAGGTACAGGCTATACTTTTGAGGCGATAGAGGCAAATATTACAACATTGGACAGCTCGCTGGTTGCCGTTATTGCTATGCTTCTTTTTGTCGGTGCGATGGGGAAATCGGCACAGATCCCGCTCTATGTCTGGCTGCCCGATGCGATGGCCGGGCCGACACCGGTCTCGGCGTTGATCCATGCGGCTACGATGGTCACTGCCGGGGTCTACATGGTGGCACGTTTTGCTTTTTTATATAACGAAGTGCCGCAGGTCGGTGTCTATATTGCGACTATTGGAGCGGTATCGGCACTCTTTGCCGCTCTCATCGCCTCGTATCAGAGCGATATCAAAAAGATACTGGCCTATTCGACGATGTCCCAGTTGGGCTATATGTTTATAGCCGTCGGCCTGGGCGCGTACAGCAGCGGGATCTTTCATGTCTTTACACATGCTTTTTTTAAAGCGCTGCTGTTTATGGGTGCCGGTGCGGTTATCATCGCTTTGCATCATGAACAAAATATCTTTAAGATGGGCGGTCTGAAAAAGAAGCTTCCGCTGGTCTATGTGACAATGTTCATAGCAACGCTGGCCATCAGCGGAATCCCGCCTTTTGCAGGTTTTTTCAGCAAAGATGCCATCCTGGCAGCAGCCTTCGCCTCGGAACATTATATGATCTGGGGAATGGGAACCCTCACCGCGATGTTGACGGCATTTTACATGTTCCGTCTGCTCTTTATCGTCTTTTTCGCTGAAGGAAAAATGGATGGAAAACTCAACCCTTTGCCGCGCACTATGACCTGGCCTCTGGTTGTTTTGGCTTTAGGCAGTACCACTGTCGGATTTTTAGGTTTGAATGAAGCTTATGGCGGAACGAATATCTTCAGCAGCTTTATAGCACTGCCGGATCTTTCGCATCACCTTTCGCACAAGAGTGAATATCTGCTGGGTATGCTTAATGTCCTGATGGCTGTGATGGGGATGGGACTGGCGTATAGACTTTATGCAAAATCGGCTGAAGAGCCTCAAGTCAACAATGTCTGGCGACGTGCTGTTGTCAATAAGTTTTACATCGATGAGATATATGACACTGTTATTGTCAGAACCTTGCGTCATCTCAGTGTCTTTACCGATAAGATCATTGATCAAAAAGGGGTGGATGGTATACTGCATGTGGCGGTCTCCGGGTATAAAAGTGCCGGAGCGGCTTTTGCTTTTTTGCAAAATGGGAAGGTCCGCTATTATGCTCTCTATATCCTAAGCGGTCTCTCTGTGTTGTCACTGCTGCTTCTTAATGCATTGGGAGGTATGTAGTGGACCCGATCTTAACCTATATCATTTTCCTTCCGATGTTAACGGCTGCATTGTTGGGACTTACGCGAGCCTCACTGCCGCTGCTGCGTTTAGGCACCGTTCTCTCTTCGTTGCTGGTCTTTGTATTGGTGATGTTCGTCAGTATGGATTTTGATCCAGACGGTGGTATGCAGTTTTTGCGTATCGTTCCATGGATCGCACATTACGGGATAACCTATTATGTCGGTGTCGATGGACTCTCTCTGGTACTGTTGATCCTTATTGCTTTTTTGATGCCGTTACTCTATCTCTACATGTGGAAAGAGAGACGAAAAGGGTACTGGTATAACATGATGATGCTTCAAACCGGTGTGACAGGGGCCGTACTCTCACTGGATCTGATACTGTTTTATCTTTTCTGGGAGACGATGCTGCTGCCGATCTTTGTTATGATCGGTCGTTACGGAAACGGGATGCACCAATTCAATGCGATGAAAATCGTATTGATGACGGTACTGGGCTCTATGAGTATGCTATTTTCGATCTTGTATCTTGGCTACGATCTGTTTAAGCAAAATGGCTGGTGGAGTTTTGCTTTGAGCGATCTGAGTATGCTGCAACTGAACCCGCAGACAACGATTTGGCTGGCCGGTGGGTTCTTGCTGGCGTTCGCAATTAAAATCCCTTTGGTCGGTTTTCATACCTGGATGGCGCCGGCTTACAGCTCAGCGCCTACTCCTGCTGTCGTTATTCTCTCTGCTATTATGGCAAAACTCGGTATCTACGGGCTTTGGCGTTTTGGGTACGGATTGTTTGAACAGACACTCAGCTATTATGCGCCGTTTATGATGATATTGGCGATCATTGGACTGCTCTATTATGCGGTGCATGCTATCATGGAACAGAACCTTCGGCGCATGTTCGCCTACTCTTCGGGTTCGCACCTCTCTCTGATCGCCTTGGGGGTATTTTTAACCAATGTCTATGCCTGGGGAGGGAGTCTCTATTTCATTGCGACACATGCACTATCGTCAGCCGGAATATTTATTATGATAGGGTTACTCTATAAACGGGTTAAATCCGTTACGATTGATGAGCTTAGCGGTATCGCTTCGGTCGCCCCGCGCTTTGCTTTTTTCTTTGTCTTTTTTGCACTCAGTATTGCGGGACTTCCGGGTACCGGAGGTTTTGTAGCTGAATTGCTAATTATTATCGGGGCGTTCAAAGTGAATGTATGGATCGGTGTATTGACGGCCACAACAATGCTCTCCTCCATGCTTTATATTTTTTGGATGTTGCAGCGAACAATCTTCGGTCCGCCATCGATGCGAACACAAATTTTTGTGGATCTTAACAGCAGGGAGCTGGCAATGCTGATCCCGATAGTGCTGCTGTTGTTGATCACTGGGATCGTTCCTTCACTCTTTATCCCTCTGTTTGAACCTTACGTCACGACTGCGCTGCAGGATCTAATGATGACGATTGGAGCCAAATGATGTTTGAACAACTGTTTCTGATCTTGCCTATGGCAATAGTGGTCATGGGTGCCTTTGTCCTGCTATTACTGAGTAAGACGTTTAGTCTGGACAAACTCAACCTGGTGGCTGTCTTTTTCTTGAGTCTCTCTTTTATTATCGAGATCCTGCGTTTTGGAACGACAACGGTCTGCTACAGCTTTCCTGAAATATTCGGAAAAATGTATATTATTGATGACTTTTCGATACTTTTCGATCTGATGTTCACTGCCGGTGCCATCTTGACACTGTTGATCAACACCGCCTATTTTAAGAGCCGGAACTATTATAACGGTGAGTATTTTGCACTCATCTTGTTTAGTGTTTTCGGCATGATGATCCTTGCCCATTCTAATGAACTGGTGACCGCCTTCATTGCTTTAGAGATAGCGTCGCTGAGCGTTTTTGCCCTGGTCGGATATCATAAATACAATAAAGTCAGCAGCGAAGCGATGATGAAGTATATGATTTTGGGGTCAATGACCGGCGCTTTTTTTATACTGGGTACCGCTTTTATATATGGCGCGGTCGGATCGACCAACCTGGAAGATATTGCAGCTTATGTTAATGTACCTGCTGAAAAAGATCTCGTACTTGTGTTGATCGGCGGGATTTTTATCATGGTGACCATCCTGTTTAAAATGGGTGCTGTTCCTTTTCACTCATGGGTGGTCGATGTCTATCAAGGCGCACCGTTTCCTGTAACGATGTTTATGGCTTCGACGTTTAAAATTGCTCTATTTGCCATTGCCTTGCGCCTTTCGCTGATCGACTTTGCCTCTCTTAACATTGTCTGGTCCGAAATCTTGCAGGTCATCACAGTGCTGACACTGATCGGCGGCTCTTTTCTAGCTATTACACAAAAGAGTATCAAGCGAATGTTGGCAGGTTCAAGTGTTGTACACAGCGGCTACATGCTGATCGCCTACTCCTCGATAGGTCTTGGGTCAGACATGGCCGCACCGGCAATAATGTTTTATCTTATCTCCTATTTTCTAAGTGCAGCAGGCGCTTTCGGTATTTTGAGTTTTATTGCAACGGGCAGTAAGAAAATGATGACATATGAGGACTTCAAGGGTTTTTCGGAACGCCGTCCTTATCTGAGCGCGATGATGGCAATCTTTATGCTGTCGCTTTCAGGATTCCCTTCTACGATCGGTTTTCTCGGCAAATTCTACATCTTTACAAGTGCCATTGAGTCTGGTCAGATCCTTCTGGCGGGGCTGGGGATAGTGACTGCTTTTATATCGGTCTATTACTATTTTAAACTTATTGCCATGATGTACTTTTACCCCTCAACAGATCAACAAAAAAAGTTCCCGTTTGATTTCAGCGGTCTTCTTATCGGCGTGATGGCAATGATGGTGATCTGGGGCGGTGTTGGAACAAGTCTGATCCCTTTTATACCCGGTGCAAATGGTTTGATCGATATTGCGAAGCAGGCAATTGACTCGCTTCAAAATGTTCTTTAATGAGAATATTTGCATTGATTATGCGCCTATACGATCAGATGTTTATAGCATCTTTGGATATAATCGGATAAAAATTGATATTCTTAAACCTCAGGTCAACTTGAAGGGGCAAGAGACAGGAAATAATTGATGGTCTTAATGATAGACAATTATGACAGTTTTACTTACAATATTGTTCAGTACTGCCTTGAACTTGGGGCAGACCTAAAGATCATCCGTAATGACGAGATGACAGTGGATGAGATAGTCCAACTGAACCCGGATAAGATTATTCTTTCCCCTGGGCCGGGAACACCAAATGACGCCGGTGTGACACTGGATGTGATCGAGCGTTTTAAAGATGATATACCGATCTTTGGCATCTGTTTAGGTCATCAGAGTATTGCACAGAGTTTTGGGGCAAAAGTTGTTCGCGCCAAGCGCATGATGCACGGTAAAACATCGATTGTTGAGACACGCGGCGCTTGTACGATTTTTGATAAGATGCCGGAGACCTTCAGAGCAACTAGATACCACTCTTTGATCGTTGAACAAGAGGACCTTCCAGATGTGATCATCCCAACGGCTTACAGTATGGATGATCATGAAATTATGGCATTTCAGATCAAAGACAAGCCTATTTACGGGGTACAGTTTCACCCAGAGTCGATTATGAGTGAATTTGGCCACGAGATGATAGGTAACTTCCTAAAAATATGAAAGAGCGCATCCTCCTCTTTTTAATTTTAGGATTGGATGCAATGGTACTTCTCTATGAAGTCTCAACCCTCTCTATAACTTCTCATGAGGCTGATGTCCTCTTTAATACACACTCTTTTGTTCATTATCTGACACAACTCTCTATTACTGTTTTTGGACAAAACGATTATGCGCTTCGTATGCCGATGATCTTTTTTCATCTGTTATCAGTAATTCTCTTATATCTGGTCTCAAAGCCCTATGTTAAACGTGACAGCGACCGTTTATGGCTTGTGGTTGTCTATATATTGTTACCAGGGGTGATAAGTGCGGCACTGTTGGTAAACAGTGCCGGCATTATGATCTTTATGCTTTTTTTACTGCTCTATCTGTATCAGATAAAGTCGCCATTAATTCCCTTGGTTCTGATGCTCTCTTTAGTTATTGATGGGGCAAGCGCCCTGTTGTACTTCTCACTATTCGTCTATGCTTTCAATAAAAATAATAAGTTCTATATGGTGTTCACAGCTATTCTGTTTTTTATTGCCTACTATCTTTATGGATTTGACACCATGGGTAAGCCAAGCGGGCACTTTTTAGACACATTGGGCCTCTATGCAACGATCTTCTCGCCTGTTGTCTTTGTCTTTTTGATTTATGTTTTGTATCGTAAGATGATTACGAAAGAGTATGATATTACCCTTTATGTCGGCGGTGTCGTTTTTGTTCTTTCTCTATTACTCTCGTTTAGACAACAGATTCATATTGAGCATTTTGCACCTTACTTAATGTTACTTCTTCCTCTTGCCGCACAGACTTTCTTTAGTTCTTATCGTGTACGACTACGTGCTTTTAGGGGACGATATAGAGTGCTGTTAGCTGTTGGGTTTACAATATTAGCAATGCATTTCTTCTTACTGCTGTTTAACAAAGGCCTCTATCTCTTCATAGAAGATCCGCATAAGCATTTTGCCTATAAAACACATATTGTTAAAGAGTTGGCTGCTGCGCTCAAGAGCCAAAATATCAATTGTGTGTCTGCAGAAAGCGAAAACTTACAAAATCGTTTAAAGTTTTATAGTATAGATGAATGTTCAGAAAGAGTTCTTTACGAAGTGCCGCTTGACATCCATAGTGACGTTACCATAAGTTACATTGGACGAATTGTAGCAACATATAATGTTACCAAAATACCCATTTAAATAATTGAAAAGCATAGTATTTCTTTTGAAGAGCGTGCTATAGTTAAAGCATGTTATAATTTTCAGACAAAAATTCGAAGGAGTTGCAATGGCTCAAAGAGCGATTCGTGAATACGACGGCAAAGCTATTTTTTCAAAGCACTGGGAAAAATACTTCAGCGGTTTCCACTATGGTTTCAAATCTGTATTGGTAACTAGCGGGAAAGAACTACTAGAGAAAGCTGAAGAGCATGGTTTCGAGTGGTTAAAACAAGAAACATTAGTTGCTAAACCAGATATGTTGTTTGGTAAGCGTGGTAAAAATGATCTTGTACTTTTCAAGACTAACAAACCTGGTGATGTTACTTTAGCGGAAGCTGCAGCATGGATTGATGCAAAGATGTCAGTAACGACGACACTTCTTTCTGGTCAGCATGGCCAGTTGACGCACTTCGTTGTAGAGCCGTTCACACCGCACTCTCAAGAACAAGAGTATTATATTTCAGCTACAACAGTAGGTGAAGACGATGTTCTTTACATGTCTGCTGAAGGTGGTATGGAAGTAGAAGAGGGTTGGGACGAGAAAGTAAACGAAGTTACTATCCCGATCAATATGGACGATGCCGACATGGAACATGCTGTAAAAGCAAACATTCCAAAAGATATTCAAGCAAAAGACAGAGAAGCATTTGTATCATTCGCGATTCAGTTCTTCAAGTTTTACAGAGATATGAACTTTGCTTACCTTGAGATCAATCCTATCGTTATGCTTGCCAACAACGAGATGGCTATTCTTGACCTTGTTGCACGTCTAGACGATACTGCAGGTTTCATGATGGCAGACGCTTGGGGTGATATTGAGTACCCAACAGCATTTGGTATGGAAGATCAGACTCCAGAAGAAAAAGCGGTGGCAGAAGCAGACTCTAAGTCAGGCGCATCTCTTAAACTTACTATCCTTAACCCACTTGGCCGTATCTGGACAATGGTTGCCGGTGGTGGTGCTTCGGTTGTTTATGCTGATACAATTGCTGACCTTTCGGGCGACGTAAAAGAGCTGGCTAACTACGGAGAATACTCTGGTGGTCCAACTACCGGTGAGACAAAGTTTTATGCCGACACACTTATTGACCTTATGACACGTCACAAAGATGCTAAAGGCCGTGATAAGATCCTTATCATCGGTGGTGCGATCGCGAACTTTACCGATGTTGCAAAAACATTTACAGGTATTATCCAGTCATTCGAAGAGAATGTAGCGAAGATGAAAGAGCACAACGTACAGATCTATGTACGTCGTGGCGGACCTAATTATGAAAAAGGTCTTAAAGATATCAAAGAAGCGGCAGATCGTCTTGGTCTTTATATCGAAGTTTATGGTCCAGAAACGCATGTTACAGATATCGTGCGTATGGCACTAGAGAAGTAAGGGGAGATTATGGCAGCATTATTTACTAAAGAGACACAATCAATTTTCTGGAACAACAATACAAGTGCTATCCAGCGTATGCTGGATTATGATTATACTATTTCTCGTAAAACTCCATCGGTTGCCGCTATTGTAGCGCCAACTTCGAACAATAAATTTGAGAAATTCTTCTATGGTCCAGATGAGATCATGGTTCCAATTTTCAAGAATACAGCCGAAGCGGCAGCAGCATTTCCAAATGCAGATGTACTTCTTAACTTTGCATCTTTTAGAACTGCATACGATGTGACAATGGAAGCGATTGGCCTTAAGGGACAATTTAAGTCCATTATGGTTACTGCAGAAGGTATTCCGGAGCGTCTTGCTCGTGGTATGAACCAAGCTGCACGTGATGCCGGTGTTACAGTTATCGGGCCGGCAACAGTTGGTGGTATCGTTCCTGGTGCATTCAAAATCGCTAACGTTGGCGGTACTATTGAAAACATCGTTAACTCTAAACTGCACCGTGCAGGTTCATGTGGACTTGTTACACGTTCAGGTGGTCTTTTTAACGAACTTTCTAACATCATTGCTATCAATGCTGACGGTATTGCTGAAGGTGTTGCTATCGGTGGTGACCGCTTCGTTGGTTCTGTTTTCATTGACAACCTTCTTCGTATGGAGAGTAACCCGGAAGTTAAATACATGATCCTTCTTGGTGAAGTCGGTGGTACTGAAGAGTACAAAGTGATCGAGGCGGTTAAAAACGGTCAGATCAAAAAACCAATTATTGCATGGTGTATCGGTACGATTGCCAAGCACTTTAGCTCAGGTGTTCAGTTCGGTCACGCAGGTGCTTCTGCAAATGCTGATGCTGAGACTGCTGCGTCTAAGAACACGGCAATGGCTGAAGCAGGTATTTTTGTACCGGCATCATTCAATGACCTTCCAGCGAAGATCAATGAAGTCTATAATGACCTTAAAGCTAAGGGTATCATTACAGATATCGCTGAGCCGGCATTGAAAATTGTTCCTAAAGTACGTCATGCCAAAGAGTTTATCTGTACTATCTCTGATGACCGTGGTGAAGAAGCGACTTACGCTGGTTACCCGATCTCTTCAGTAGCAACACCGGAAACAGGTTTTGGAATCGGTGATGTCATTTCACTGCTTTGGTTCAAAAAACGTTACCCGACTTGGGCAACTGAGTTTATTGAGACTGTTATCAAAACTGTTGCCGACCACGGTCCGGCAGTTTCGGGTGCTCACAATGCGAAAGTAACAGCACGTGCCGGTAAAGATGTTATCTCTTCACTGGTTACTGGTCTACTTACAATCGGTCCACGTTTCGGTGGTGCTATTGATGATGCAGCGCGTTATTTCAAATATGCAAACGACAACGGTATGACACCAGCCGAGTTTATCTCTTACATGAAAAAAGAGGGGAAAACAATCTCTGGTATCGGTCACCGTGTCAAATCGGTACGTAACCCGGATCTTCGTGTTTCTGGTCTTAAGAAGTTTGCAGCGGAATCTTTCCCATCAAC
>JAQIBF010000043.1 GCA_027859195.1 Helicobacteraceae bacterium | reverse complement strand
AATATAAACTAATTTAAAAACTTTATTATATATTAATGTCATATATGATATACTATCTTTCTTAAAAGGTTAAAATCTACAAAAAAAGGTAAGTAATGGCACAGCATTTTTTATTATCTTCAATGGCAAGAAGTTTTAATATTGCTAAAATTGCTCGTATGACAGAAAAACAAGCTGAAACTATGTTTCGTAAAGTTCGTTGGTCTGATACTAACGGTAAGCCTGTGTGTCCGAATTGCGGATCTCTTAATCATTACAATTTATCTACTCGTGAAGTCTGGAAGTGTAAAGAATGTTCAAAACAATTTTCGACTACCTCTGGAACTTTATTTGCAGCTCATAAACTACCTCTAAGAACATATTTATTAGCTATTGCATTCTTTACCAATGAAGTGAAGGGAATGAGTGCCTTGAAGCTCTCTCGTGAGTTAAATATTCAATATAAGACAGCTTTTGTATTGCTACATAAATTTCGTGAAGCATTATTAGAAACAAGAGACGAAGCCCCATTAAATGGTGTTTGTGAGATTGACGGTGCTTATGTGAATCACCATGTAAGACAAGCGAATAATATTGACGATAGAATTGATCGTCGTTTAGCTGCTAATCAAAACCCAAATAAACGCTGTATCGTTGTAGTGCGTCAAAGACACGACGGCACAACTGACTATATAGGAAGTGCAAGAACACTTACTTATGTTCTTCATAATGAAAATCCACAAGGTATAGCGGCTATTGCTAATGCAGCAATTGAAAGAGGTGCACAAGTTCATGCAGACGAAGCTAATGCTTATGATAACATGCACGCTCACTATGACATGCAAAGAGTAAATCACTCAGTAGAATATCTATCAGAAGACGGAGCTTGTTCTAATCAAGCTGAAAGTTTTTTTGCACGATTTAGAAGATTTCAACACGGACAAATTCTTAGAATGGGGCAACTATACATAGCTAACTATGCGAATGAGATAGCTTATCGAGAAGATAATCGTAGAGTGTCTAATGGTGCTATGTTTGCAGATATATTTGAGAAGTGTATGGAGACTATCCAATCTAACGAATGGACTGGATTTTGGCAAGGAAACCACCGTATCTCTGAGAGACTAGGCACTGCGGCTTAGCAGGGAAAGCCACTTATGGCTTTATGGTAGCTGCTTAGGCTAGAATTTCCCAGTAAATATTTCTTGAAGCGTCTGAGTGAGTTCTTCTAATTAATTTATTTCTCTCTTGATTATTAATAGTTTTAGATAATGTTTTTTGAATATTAACGACTAACTCTTTATCTTTTATATCAAAGATTTTAACTTGCATAATCTGTAAAGTTATTTGATTAGTGCTTAACGGTTCTTTGGATCTACGAAGAGTGTCTAATACTAAGGTATGACTCTCTCCTGTTTTAAAATAGTTTGGCTTAGAGGTAAATCTTTTCGCTTTTATTGCTCTTACATTATATTTCGGATCAAAAAGTAGTATAGAGGAATAAATAGCACATACAGACTCTTCTAACTTATAAACCTTTTCTTTATAATGCTTTAATTCACCGATTAATTCTTCTTTTTTTGTTATTAACTGACTGACTACATGTTGCATAATATACACCTCTCATTATTTGTTAAATTTAAGTTATATTATACTATGATAGTCGGTTTCAGCCCTGTTTTCTGGGCTCTTTTTTTGGTGAGTTTGCTACATAATACCGGAGATATCCACCAAAGAGCTTGAAACCCAAACTGTTCTCATCATCGCTATAGGAGACACAGCTGCCTCCGCAAAGCCCTTCTTCAATACTATTACTATCAATATCACTCATTGCATACCCAAGCCCCAAACCAATATATGGTCCCGGCTCTGCGATACTCTCACACTGCCCGACGCTAGTCAGTACTCCCAATAGAACAGCCGTTAAAAATGATTTTTTGACTCTCATAGTAATTTATCCCCTTCATAATATAGTAAACGAACGCTCATTACTATTATCAATTTATATTCTTTGAATAGTGCTGATTTTTGTGAAAATGCAACAATTTGTCAAAAAATGTAATAACTTTGTAATAAGTAAAAATAATAATACTATCCATTTGCATTATAATATATTATACTATAGCGGTTATAGTTCATTAGGTGGGTAAGGCAATTTTCTCCATCAAACGATCGACAAAAACGTTGATTTTTGTCTCTTTAGTTAACTGAATATTTTAAACTTATATGACTAGATGATATGTGTATAGTGATTCGTTATGGCACAACAGAAACCATCGCAGTCTTGAACTATTAATAGCCGCTTTATCTTTTGCAACCATGGTAAAGCGTACACTGTTCTATCAGCAAATTGCCATGTTATTGTCACCTTCTGTCGAAAACAGGCATGATTCAAGCCAGTGAAAATGCTATGTAAGAAATGATGGAGGAAGTATGATAGTGGTCACTTTGATTGTTATATCAGCTGTTGTGCTGATTCTGTTCAACAGCTATAAGCAACATAACCGCAGATGGGGAGAAAACCCATAAAAGGGCTACTCCTTATCCGTAGATGTTTTAAAAGAGGCTGGCAGTAAGAAACTTGGCTTTTTACGCAGTTTCACATTAGCTGTTTATTCATGGCCTTTAACAGGTTGCGGACAACTTGCTTTAATATCCATTGTAAAACCTATGTTGACATCACTCCACGTTTTGCCTTGATGTAGAGCAAAACAAGCGGTATTGATCGATTTAAGTGCGCGATCCGCCTTAAAGTCAAATACGTCGATCACACCGTTTGCACTCAACTGCCCGTTACTAAAACTATATTTCATCGGAACGTCACGTGTGACATCATTCATCGTAACTGAGGCAGTAAGTGTGCCGCTTTTTCTTGCATCAGTGTCTTTTTTTAGACTAACGATCACTGCTTTGATAGTGGGACCGGACATCTGTTTAAAAAACTCATTGACAAGCTTTTCATCGCGCCCTTTGTTCTTTGAATCAACACTGGTTACATCGATGCTGACACTAGAACCTGCTAAAAGGGTATTTAGATCTGTCGCTTTAGTAGCGTCTGTTTTAAAGTTAACGGTACTGAAATGACCGCCGACACCAATCTTCATCGGTGTTTTAAACGATTCCCATGTCACATCGACATTGCTTGGCTGAGAAAAGGTACAGTTTGCTTGTGCTAAACCAAAGGCGAGAAGTAGAGAGAGTGCTGTCTTTTTCATAGGTATACTCCAATTTTTGTTCAATTATATCAGATTGGGATTTGTTTTCTATTTGCAATTATTAAGAAATAAACATTTTAAGAGAGATCAGGTGAACGGTGAAAATTGATTATGCTGTCTGGCGGGAAAATAATTTAGTGGAATCTGCGCCCTGAACCTTGCAAAATGCAGGTCAAGTAAGGCAAAGGCAGAATAGATCCTAGTAGCGGTTACCCATCGGTGCATTGATAAGGTTGAAAAACTCTGCTCTTGTCTTTTGATCTTTTTTAAAGAGACCGCGAAGCGCACTTGATGTCGTGGTTGAGTTGATCTTTTGAACGCCACGCATCTCCATACACATGTGGCGTGCCTGGATGACGACCGCCACCCCTTTGGGGTCAAGCGCTTCCATGATGGCTTCAGCGATCTGCTCTGTCAGTTGCTCCTGGATCTGCATACGGCGTGAAAAGACGTCGACAACCCGTGGGATCTTAGATAGCCCTACCACCTTTCCGTTTGGAATATAGGCAACATGCGCTCGTCCAATAATCGGCAGAAGGTGGTGCTCACAGGTCGAATAAAGTTCAATGTCTTTAATAAGTACCATCTCATCATTTGAACTTGTGAAAATAGCCGACTGCAAGATCGCTGTCGGGTCTTCTTGGTACCCGCTAAACATAAACTCATAGGCTTTAAAAACACGTTCCGGCGTCTTTAAAAGTCCTTCTCGTTCAGGGTCCTCACCAACACTTTTCATCATGGTCTTGACGGCAGATCTAAATGCCTCTTGTTCGTTATTTTTCAAAATTATGCTCTTTGCTAGATTTGTAGAACAATACCATGAAATGGCTGAGAAAAATCCATTTTAAAAGAGTTGTATCAAGATATAAGCAGTAAATAGTGTGCTGTAAATGGTGGAGTGTCTTGTTCTAATAGAGATGTTAGCAGTATTTAGATATTATTGCCAAAATTTTTATCCAGCTTGATGGCATAATACAAAGGGATTAGATGAACGTTACAACTAATAAAATCGATACTGCAAATGCAACTATTGCTGCAATAATCACAAATGAGGCAATCACTGCAAACGTAGATAAGATCGCAAAACAACTGTCAAAGACGACTAACATTCCAGGTTTCCGTAAAGGTAAAGTACCTGTATCTGCTGTGAAAAAACAGTACGGGGATAAGTTGGTACAAGATGCAGAGGCGGAAGCACTTCGTGACGTACTTTCTGCGGGTCTTAAAGAGATTGGTGTAGAAAACGAGGCCATGATCGGTGAGCCACAAGTGACTAAGTTTGACAAAGGTGCTGATAGCATTGATGTTGAAGTAACGGTTGCTATGCGTCCTGAGATCGACCTTGGTGACTATGCCAAACTCGTTCCAGCATTCAAAACGCCTAAAGTTTCTGCGGCAGCTGTAAAAGAACGTATCGATGAACTTGCAATGCAGCAAGCTGAACTTGTCACGGTTGATGAAGAGCGTCCACTGGTTGACGGTGACACAGCGGTTATCGACTTTGAAGGTTCAGTTGACGGTGAGCTTTTTGAAGGCGGTGCGGCACAAGGTTTCGCATTGACATTGGGTTCTAAGCAGTTCATCCCAGGTTTTGAAGATCAGGTTGTCGGTATGAGCAAGGGTGAAGAGAAAGTAGTCAAAGTGACTTTCCCTGAAAACTACGGCGGCGAAGCACTTGCAGGTAAAGATGCTGAGTTTAAAGTAACGGTTCAAGAGATCCAGATGAAAAAGAAACCGCGTCATGATGCAAAACTTGCTGCAAAACTACTTCCAGGCGAAGAAGATGCAACAATGGAGATGTTAAAAGAGAAGATTCAAGAGCAACTAGAAAATGAAGAAAAAACGAAGCTTTACAATGATGAACTTAAGCCACAAGTTCTTGAAGCACTTGTAGAGAAGATCACTGTTGACCTTCCAAAGTTTGTTGTTGAACAAGAGATGGATATGGCGCTTAACAAAAAAGCGCAGTCTATGAACGAAGCTGAGATCAAAGAACTTCAAGAAAATGTAGAGAAAGTAACGGAGCTTCGTGAAGAAGGCCGTGAAGATGCTGAGCGTTCTGTAAAAGCTACTTTTATTATCGATGCATTAGCTAAAGTTGAAGGTATCGCTGTTGCGGAGCAAGAAGTAATGCAGACTATCTACTTCGAAGCGATGCAGATGGGTCAAGACCCCGCAGCTGTTTACAAGCAGTACCAAGAGTCAGGGTATCTTCCAGCTGTTCAAATGGCAATGGTTGAGGACAAAGTCCTTTCTAAACTTCTTAACGATACTAGCAAAGACGCGTAATGAGCTATATTCCTTACGTTGTTGAGAAATCAGGTCGTGGTGAACGTTCTTATGACATCTACTCGCGTCTATTAAAAGATCGTATTATCATGTTAAGTGGTGAGGTGAATGATCAGGTTGCATCAACAATCGTAGCGCAGATGCTTTTCCTGGAAGCAGAAGATCCGGAAAAAGATATCTATTTTTACATCAACTCTCCGGGTGGTGTGGTCACTGCCGGTATGGCGATCTATGACACAATGAACTATATCCGTCCCGATGTTGCGACTATTTGTATCGGTCAAGCGGCGTCAATGGGTTCATTTTTACTTAGTGCCGGTGAAAAAGGTAAACGTTTTGCATTGCCACATGCACGTATTATGATCCACCAGCCCCTTGGCGGTGCACAAGGACAAGCCAGTGATATCGCTATCCAGGCTAAAGAGATCTTACGTATGAAAGCGGAACTTAATGGTATCCTGGCAAAAAATACGGGTCAAGATATTGAGGCAATCGAGAAAGACACTGACCGTGACAACTTCATGAGTGCACAAGAGTCACTTGATTATGGCCTGATCGATGAAGTACTAACTAAGAAAGAGAAGAGCGAATAAGCTTCTCTTTTAAAGAATAACTATGATCCTTCCAATTGTAACTTACCCTGATAAACGTCTTAAAGTTGTCTCTACACCTGTTAGCGAATTTAATGCAGAACTACATACTTTTTTAGATGATATGTATGAGACGATGATCCAGACGAATGGTATCGGTCTTGCAGCAATCCAAGTCGATCGTGCTATTGATGTCCTCATTATCAATCTTCCCAATGATGATGAAGAAGGGACACAAGATAAAGCAAACCTTCTTGAGATCATTAATCCTACTATTACTTATAGTGAAGGGACAACTGTCTATCAAGAGGGCTGTCTGAGCGTACCGAAGTTTTATGAGGATGTCGAACGTTTTGAGAAGATCGGCATTACATATCACGATCGTCATGGCAACGAGTGCTCTCTTGACGCTGAAGAGCTGTTAAGTATTGCCATTCAACATGAGATCGATCATCTGGATGGAAAACTTTTTATTGAGAGACTTTCGTATGGTCGTCGAAAAAAGTTTGAAAAAGAGTACAAGAGAATGCAAAAAGAGAAGAAAACCGGTAAGTAGAACCGTTTCTACTTTTTTCTTCTCAAGCAGTTGTTTTTTAATGTGTTATCCTCCCCACCTTTCTAATCGTTCGATTACCTATACTTTTACTTTTTCAGACTCGGCGTTTTAGCGAAATATTGTATTGAAGCGGTAACTTCTCTTTGTACCGACAACCTTTTCAATAAAAAATAATTGGAACTACCTTTTGTTTTGAAGCGTGATCATCGACGTAAGATAAGTAGCTGAGATAGCGTGTAGAGGCGCTTTGTCTGCCTCTTTGTTAATAGATAATCCATAAATAATCACTGAATAATCTCATTTCTTAAAGTAAAAGCAGTATAAAGAAACCTTAAGCAATCTATAACAACCTATAGTCTATCATCACAACATCGAAATAAGACAGATATTGTCCTATTTAAATTAATAATCATTATCGAGGGAAATATATGCAAGTCTATATGGATAACAATGCTACAACAATGGTAGACCCTCAGGTACTTGAAGCGATGCTGCCATACTTCACAGAGCAGTACGGTAACCCGAACTCTCTACACAAGTTTGGTACGGCTTCTCATCCTGCTATCACGAAAGCGATCGACCAGGTTTATACTGCGATCAATGCAGCTGATGCTGATGATATCATCTTTACATCATGTGCTACCGAATCAAATAATTGGGTTTTACAGTCAGTATGGCTGGATAAAATTGTAAATGGTGATAAAAATCACATCGTTACAACAGAGATCGAACACCCATCAGTACTTGCTACATGCAGGTTCCTGGAAGAGCAAGGGGTTAAAGTCACCTATCTTCCGGTTAACGAGCAAGGTGTTGTAGAAGCACATACTGTCAAAAGTTTTATTACTGAAAAGACAGCTTTAGTTTCGGTGATGTGGGCTAACAATGAAACAGGAATGATCTTTCCAATCCAAGAGATCGGTGAGATATGTAAAGAAAAAGGTGTGCTTTTTCACACAGACGGTGTTCAAGCTGTTGGTAAGATCCCGGTAGACATGCAAGCAGTGCATGTTGACTTTATGTCAATGAGTGCACACAAGTTTCACGGACCGAAAGGTATCGGTGCCTTATACATTAAAGACTCCCAAGACCTTTCACCATTATTGCATGGCGGTGAACATATGGGTGGACGCCGTTCAGGTACACTGAATGTTCCATACATCATTGGTATGGGTAAGGCGATGGAACTTGCAACAGAGAATATTGAAGAGAAAATGGCAAAAATTTCTGCTCAACGTGACCGCTTGGAAGATGCTCTTTTAGAAGCAATTCCAGAGACGTTTACGGTAGGTGATCGTAGCAACCGTACACCTAACACGATTCTTATTTCGATTCGTGGTGTCGAGGGTGAAGGTATGCTGTGGGACCTTAATCATGGTCAGATCGGTGCATCAACAGGTTCTGCTTGTGCATCAGCAGACCTTGAAGCAAATACAGTTATGTTAGCGATTGGTGCTGACAATGAACTTGCGCACACTGGTATTCGTTTAAGTCTTAGCCGTTTTACAACAGATGAAGAGGTTGAGTATGTGATCGAACACTTTAAAGGTGCAGTATTACGTTTACGTAGTATCTCATCTTCTTATGCAAAAGTGAAACCAACTGCGGGAGGCGAAGTTCAAGAATGTGAACTTCACCACCACTAAACTAGTAGATAAAAAGGATAAACTATGGCAAAAAATGACATATTAGGCGAATCTTTATGGGACGCTTACTCTAATAAAGTAACAACATTGATGAATAACCCTCAACACCAGGGTGAGATCACAGAAGACGAAGCAGCAGGTCATGGTAACAAACTGATCGTTGCTGACTTTGGGGCAGAGTCTTGTGGTGATGCTGTACGTCTTTACTGGGAAATAGACCCGGAATCTGATAAGATCGTTAACTCAAAATTTAAAAGTTTTGGTTGCGGTACTGCTATTGCCTCTTCTGATGTAATGACAGAACTTTGTATTGGTAAAACAGTACAAGAAGCAGTCAAGATCACAAATATTGATGTTGAGATGGCACTTCGTGATGATCCTGAAACACCGGCTGTTCCACCGCAAAAAATGCACTGTTCAGTAATGGCATATGATGTTATTAAAAAAGCAGCTGGTCTTTACATGGGTGTTGACTCTGAGTCTTTTGAAGAAGAGATCATCGTATGTGAATGTGCACGTGTTAGTCTTGGAACACTTCAAGAAGTTATTAAGCTCAATGATCTGACAACAGTTGCACAGATCACTGACTATACTAAAGCCGGCGGTTTTTGTAAGTCTTGTATCAAGCCTGGTGGCCACGAAGCTCGTGAGCACTACCTAGTTTATATCCATGCAGACACACGTAAGCAGATGGACGAAGAGAAAATGGCGACTGCAGCAGATGCTGGTGCTACAGGCAACTTTGAAGCTATGACCCTTGTGCAGCAGATCAAAGCAATCGATGCCGTAATTGACGACAGTGTTCGTCAGTTCCTGGTCATGGACGGTGGTGACATGGAAGTTATAGACATTAAAAACTCTGATGAGTATGTTGATGTCTACATCCGTTACCTTGGCGCATGTTCATCTTGTTCATCGTCAGCAACAGGGACACTTTACGCAATCGAGTCAACACTTAAAGAGAAACTTTCAAATAATATCCGCGTTTTACCTCTCTAACTTTTTCCCGCTTTAGGCGGGCTTCTCCTCATTTTTTTTATTGATTAATAAACTTACAAATTCCCTTTTATAAATTTACTTTTTTATGGTTATAATAGTTGTATCCCAGCTGAAGGATCTACATTGAGTGATTCACAGAACTGCTACCTCCTAGACACCTCCGTTATATTAGATGATCCAATCAATATCTTACGAATCTCTGAAAACAATGAAAACATAGTGACTATTACAGATGTTGTTTTAGCCGAACTCAATAACAAAAAAGATGATATGCGTTCGGATGCAGGCTTTCGCGCCAGAGAGTTTTTCAGGCTCTCTGACAAGGAGAATAGCGGTATGATGAGTTTTGATGAATTGCCGGAGTGCCTTAAGCAGTCCGAAAAGAACGAGTTGTGTAAAAATGATCTTTATTATCGGTTGATCCTACCATTTGAGCCTTCCGTTTTAGGTAACCATGATGATGACAATGAGATACCGCTCTACATTGTCTATCGCAGTGACTACCGTATGGACAGGACATTTAGTGAAGAAAAAGGTCTTAATGATGCCAAGATCGGTGAGATCGCCAAAGATTATGGGCTTTCACTGTTGACGAACGACATCTCTTTCAAGATCGCTGCTGAAGTGCAGGGTATTCCAACTGAGAGCATACGTAATTCACGCGTTGAAAATGCTGACAGCATAGAATTCGCCCATAGTTACTATTATGAAGAGACGCCAAAGATCGATGATGAAGATGAACATCATAATTTTGAGCAGATTACTTTTATTGAGAAAGCAAAGAGTGAGCACAATGAGCTTTATGAGACAGGCATTCAGCGTTATGCGATGAACATCAACAATAATTTGGAGTGGTGTGATTTTGATAAACGCTTTGGCGAGTATTTTGACGTGGACCTTGTGCGTCCTATCAATCTTGAACAGAAATTCTACTTCTCCATAATGACACATCCGCAGAACAGTGTTACGGTTGTTGCCGGGGCTACAGGCTCCGGGAAGACATTGATCGCTCTGCAGGCGGGTCTAGAGTTAGTGAAAGAGGGGATAGTAGAGGGGATCGTTTATGCTCGTAATACCGTAACTGCAAACGATCCGCAAGCAGAGTTGGGGTACCGAAAAGGTGACCAGGACCAAAAACTGGGTTATTTTATGTACCCGCTTTACGCGGCTGTCAACTTTACGATTGAGCATCAGACAAAAGGCTCTATAGATGCGCGTGTGGAGTTTACAGGAAACACGAACTCTGTGCAGAGAGAAAATGCGACTGAACAGTTTATGGCGAAGTATAATATTGAAGTGATGGACATTGCCCATCTTCGAGGAACGACTATCTCGCGTAAGTTCGTTATTATTGACGAAGCACAGAATATGACGAACGCTACATTAAAACTGATCGGTACACGTATGGGGGATGGGACACGCCTAGTCATTATGGGTGATCCGCATCAGATTGACCACCCATTTTTGTCTAAACGCCGAAATGCTCTTGTGACACTGTTACAAAAAGCTAAGCATGCGGATTTTGTCGCGGGAATTCAACTACGTCATACCATCCGTAGCGAGGTTGCTGGCTGGTTCGATAAATACCTCTAGATAGAGAGGTATTTACCGATACTCGTGTAGAATAACTTTTATGAATCAAGTATATAAACAAACTCTCTTTTTTATGGTGGCATTTTTTCTTGTCGCTTGCAGTGATGATAACGGTCAAACTCCTTATATGATGGGGAACAAGCCTTCGGATCAGAAACAAGTTTATACGGTCTCCGATAGTAATAAAAACAGTGCGGTCGCGATTGCAACGATCGAAGCCGAAACGCAAAAAGAGATTGTTAAGATTAACAAAGAGCGTGATCTCGAACTTCAGAAGATGGAACAGAATACCAAGCTTATTGGACTAAAGACGCAAAATGAGATGGCGATAAAAGAGCATAATCTTTCTGCGTTTGTAAAGGAGAGTGAAATTGCCTTTAAAAACAGCACTTTACTGCTTGTCGCTCTTTCCATGCTCTCTCTCTTTGCACTTATATTTTATATTTTTAGAAAACGCCGTGAAGATAGATTGAAGATGCACGAAAATGAGCTGCAGTCTGAGATGTATATTAGAGAAAAAGAGTTGCAGTTGAAAATGGCCGAAAAAATTCTTGACACTATTGCAAGTGGAAAACTTTCTAAAGAGAGGGAACAGTATCTTCTCGATACGTTAGATAGGACAACACCTGGTCTGCCCAGGTAGATAGAAAGGTGAAGCGCGTTACTTTTTATAGTACCCTTTGACACCATCCATAGTCCGTCCCATGTTAAGGAGGACCATATCCGCTACAACAAGGGCTGCCATCGCTTCAGCGACGACTGAACCTCGAATAGCAACACATGGGTCATGGCGTCCCTTTAAGGCAAAGTCTACCTCTTCGTTCTGGGTTGTCGTCGTGTGCTGTTCCATAAAGATAGAAGGTGTCGGTTTAAAGTAGACGTTGACGCGTACCTCTTCGCCGTTGCTGATACCACCTAAGATGCCTCCGGAGTGGTTCGATTCAAAACCGCTGTTTCTGATAGGATCATTATTGGTCGAGCCAAAGGCTTTGGCACTCTCTGCACCGTCACCGATCTCGACGGCTTTGACAGCGTTGATTCCCATCATCGCTTCAGCCAATACGCCGTCAAGTTTGTAGTAGAGAGGTTCGCCCAGACCGATAGGTAGATTGCTCATCTTGATCTGAGCAACGCCGCCGACAGAGTCATGGCGATTTTTGGCTTCCAAGATCGCATCTTTTTGGGCCTGTTCGACATCTTTGTCCAGCGCATAGATCTCACTGCCGCTAACATAGTTGTAGTCAAGTTTTTTCGCATGGATTCCTGCGATCTCGGTGATGCCGCTTTCAACGGTGATCCCAAGTTCGTTTAACATCATCTTCGCAACCGCCCCGGCAGCAACGCGTGCCGCGGTCTCGCGTGCAGAAGAACGTCCGCCGCCGCGGTAATCACGTATGCCGTATTTGTGCCAGTATGTAAAGTCTGCATGACCGGGACGAAAGGTCTCTTTGATATTTGTGTAGTCTTTAGACTTTTGGTTGGTGTTGTAGATGAGCATCGCAATAGGGGTACCGGTACTAAGACCTTCAAAGACACCGCTGAGTATCTCAACGCTGTCGGCCTCTTTACGTGCGGTAGCGTATTCGTTTTGACCAGGTTTACGTCGGTCAAGCTGTGCTTGGATATAGGCTTCATCAATGGTCAATCCTGCCGGTACACCGTCAATGAGACAGCCAATTGCTTTGCCGTGCGATTCACCAAAGGTGGAGAAACTAAAACGGATTCCGAAACGGTTCATGAGTCACCTTTGTTTAATATAGTGATAGCTATCTCAGCAGATTCTTGCTGGGCAACTTTTTTACTTTTCCCACTTGCTCGAGCATACTCTGTACCATCAACAAAGACAGCAATCTCAAACTCTTTTTTATGGTCCGGTCCGTGTGACCGGACAAGCTTATACTCCGGCGTTGTACCAAAAAGAGCCTGCGTCATCTCTTGCAGAGTCGTTTTATAATCTTTAAACAGTGTGTCAAGTGAGATGTCCGGATGGACCTCTTCCAAGAGTTTAATACTGATATCTCTTGCGCGATCTAATCCTGCTTCAAGATAGAGTGCACCGATGACTGCCTCAAAGGCGTTTGAGAGTAGAGACGATTTTGTTCGCCCGCCGTTGTTCTCTTCAGCATTGGACAAAAAGAGCTGCTCCCCCAAACCAAGATGCTCGGCAAGACGTGTAAAACCCTCTTCATTAACGAGTGAAGCCCGCATTTTAGAGAGTTTTCCTTCATCATAATTGAGAAATTTTTCAAAAAGGTATTGTCCTACAATGAGGTCAAGTACCGCATCTCCCAAAAACTCTAAACGTTCATTATTGTAGGGCTGTTTGTAACTTTTGTGTGTCAGCGCTTCAATAATGAGCTTTTTGTTTTTAAAACAGTAGTCAAGTCGATCTTCTAGCTTTTTCATCTCATCCATGTGTAACCTTTCAAAACTTATTGTGCCGATTTAAACTCTTCGGCTTTGGACCGTGCCATAGTATCACACCGATCATTCTCTTCATGCCCCTCATCTTCTTTGACCCAGGTGCCGACAACTGTGTGTTGTTCAGACACCTTGACATACTCATGCCAAAGGTCAGGGTTTTTTACTTTTTTAAAGTCGCGTCTGATCCAGTTGCCCAACCACTCATTGACCCCTTTGACCACATAAGAGGAGTCAGATACTACCTCGACGTCACAAGGCTCTTTAAGCGCTCTTAACCCCTCGATAACCCCCATCAACTCCATACGATTGTTGGTGGTACAGGCATCGCCACCGCTTAACACGCGCTCTTTGCCGTTGTAGCGTAAGATGGTTCCATAACCTCCCGGTCCGGGGCTGCCGAGGGCACTGCCATCACTGAAAAGAGTTATTTGCTTCAAAGTGATCCTTAGTTAAAAGTGCTTCGGTAATGACCGAGTCAATACTATGGCAATTTGGGCACCTGTTAAAGCTAAACGGATAGATCTGTTTGCATTCGCCGCAGAGGTAATCAAACTGCAAGGTCGCACCGCTTTGCTCTGCTAGGTTGAGTTTGATAAGGATATCAAACTCAAAGACATTACTCTCTTGGGCCAAAAGAGCTGTTCCCTTAGCGCTAAAAAGCTCACGCAGGTAACTGTTAGACGAAATTATATCTAAATTAGCCTCAGCCTCAGGTGCATTCCAGAGTATATCCAGGATACGTTCGGCTTCGCCTGGATCAAGGTTTTTCCACGCGAGATCCGGTGAAAAACGAAATAGGTATTCAAAGATCAAATAGCTTAAGAGATGATGCTCGTGATACAGAGCCAACAGCATGTGGGATTTTTCATCAACGCCATATTTAGCACTGCGAATAATAGAGACAGCTTGCAGGTAGATACGGTCCTTTTTATTATCTATACCCAATTCCTCCAACGGTTCCAAAACTTCTAGTGCCTTCTCAAATTGATGCATTTTTTCATAGATGATAAGCAGGTAGCGGAGCGCTTTAGGTGTTCTAGGGAACTGTTTGAGTATTTGTAAGAAGATCTCTTGGGCGCGTTCTAAAAAACCGGCTTTAAAATAGGTTTTTCCGAGAAGGTAGAGTGTCTCACTCTTTTCAGCAGGATCTTTTTGCATCTCAAGCATGATGAGGTAGATCTCAATGCACTTTTCATAGTCGCCGTTTTGAGAATAGGTTTGTGCCATGATAAGTGCAGATTTCTCAGAGATGGCTTCGGAGCTCATGAGTGTCTTTAACTCTTGTTCAGTCGGTATTGAGTTGAAAATATCAAGAAAACTGGTAAGGTAATGCGAATCTTCTTTGCGCTTTATTCTCGCCCACCAATAAGAGATAAGTGCGATGACAAAGACAAGAGAAAAGAAGATGATGATCCCAAACAAGGGATCACGAAATTCGATAAATAAGCTGTTCAAACCTTCTCCATCCTTAATTAAAGAGCACCTCTAAAGACATTGAACAACCTTAGAGAAGAGAACTAAATGCCCCTTATTATTGAGTGATTATACCCCACTGTTACTTTTGAGAAGGCAAACTGAGTATAAGTCGGCAGCCCTTTCATCGCATAAGCTATTCTCAAATATCACAGAATAATCACACAGTATGATAATAAGTAAAAAATGACGTAAATATTATAGATAGTATTGACTTTTAACGTCAATTCGCTCTATAATGATGATGAAAATAAAAAAACGGGAGGTTTAATCGTCAATGGCTATTGGTTATATCCGCCCAGATAAATATTTTGATGGCGCTTTCGAGCAGCTCAAAAGCATTAACGCCTATGCGCAAGCTCGCTTAATCACTATATCAGACGAATTTGTTGACCATACCTCACAAAGTAATAGCTTGGATGAACGTGAAGCCGTTGTCCGGTTTTTTAAGAATAATCAAGGCCGGGATCTTTTGATCTCTGATGCCTGGGTGCTTAGTGGCAATATTACTGACCTGCTACAGATGTTTGCCTGTCTTCTAAAAAATGAGATGCGTATTCACATCATCAATGCCGGTGTCATCATAGATCAAAAAAGTGATGTGATGCTGGTCCTAGGTATTATAGACCAGCTGCGTCAGGTTTTGGAAAGCAGAGAGAAAAAGATGATCGGCCGTCCGAAAGGAAGCCGTTCCTCGTCAAAGTTCGATCCGTTCCTGGATCAGATCATCGCTTACATTCGTGAGAATGTAAGTGTTAGTGCAATGGCACGTGAAATGGAAGTAAGTCGTAGTTCGTTAAAGGACTATATTGAGTCACGTGAACTTAAAGAGGTGGCAAAAGGTCTTGTAACCCTGGATGTTCCCGTTGATGGCGAAGAGAAGGTGATAGGCACTATTGTCTGTCCCCATTCAGAAACTAAAGAGGAGTCAAGAGTATGAGCGAAGCTGTTACAGTCGAGAAAAAATCGACAAAAGATTATTTAAAAGGGTGGATTCCATTCCGTATTATGCGGTATTGGTTTTTTGGTCTTGTTAGCGCTTTTTCACTGATTGCACCGTGGATCACTATTGAGGGCAATCACCTCTTTTTACTTTCATTTGACAAGTTGAAACTTCACCTTGCCTTTGTTCAATTTGACATGCAAGAGATGTATCTAATGCCATTTATCTTAATGATCCTTTTTATAGGTATCTTTGGGTTAACGGTTGTCGGTGGTCGTATCTTCTGTGGATGGATGTGTCCTCAGACGATTTTCCGTGTTCTCTACCGTGATCTGATCGAGACAAAGATCTTAAAACTTCGTAAACGTATTAAGAACAAACAAAATGACCCAGACATGTCCAAAATCGAGAATCAGGTCAAAAAAGTAATCGGCATATTACTATGGACCGTGCTTGCATTTATTGCCGCTGCGGACTTCTTATGGTACTTTGTTCCGCCGGAAGACTTTATCGCCTATATGGCACACCCGATGGATCACTTGATCCTGGTTGGAACATTGATTACTATTGCGGCCTTTTTGATCGTTGATGTGGTAATGATCAAAGAGACTTTTTGTGTCTATATCTGCCCATATTCACGTATTCAGTCGGTACTGTATGATGATGATACGGTTATGGCGATATACGATCCGCACCGTGGTGGTAAGATCTATGATGAGCATACAAAACTTTTCACAAAAGAGAAAGAGATTCGTGCAGCGGAGCCGGCTTCAGAGTGTACGGCGTGTGAATCTTGTGTTACCGTCTGTCCGACACACATCGATATCCGCCAAGGATTGCAGCTAGAGTGTATTAACTGTCTAGAGTGTGTGGATGCCTGTACAACTGTTATGGGTAAACTGGGCAAAGAATCTCTTGTCCGCTGGTCAAGTGACAAAGAGGTCATTCACCAAGAAGGCAAGACAAACTACTTCCGTCCTAAAGTTATAGGATATGCAGTGATCCTTGTTGTTATTATGGTGATATTAGGATTCATGAGCACGACAAAAGAACATATGCTTCTAAATATCAATAAAGAGAGTCGTCTTTATAATGTTAAAACAATTGAAAACGGTGTGAAACGTGTTGCCAACGCGTATGTTTTCCTGCTTCAAAATACTGAAAATAAAGACCATCAGTTTTACTTTGATGTTATCGTGCCAGCCGGTTACGAAGGAAAGATCAAAACCTTAAAACCGACAGAACCATTTAACGCAAATCCAGGCGCTAAAAAGAAGAAAATAGTTGTGCTTTATACCGATGAGCTAATCGTAGATGATGCAACAAAAGATACGATTATCCCTATTACTATTCGGGCATATGCAATGGATGACAAAGAACATATTGTCGTTGATCGCCATTCCACATTTATCTTTCCAAGAAAAGATGTTTACGATGCAAACTAAATAGTTCTATCTTCGCCAAAGGGTCTACCCTTTGGCTCTCTTGTGCTGAAAATCAAAGAATCAATAACTTCTATTGTCTCACTTTTACATTGAATATGAAAGATATGTTTAATCTGAGATAGAGTATCAATGCAGCCTGTCTATTCTCTTTGAATTTAGCAGATTTCCATTCTCTCTACCTATCGGTTATAAAAGAACATTAGCACGTAAGGGCACCTCTAAAGTCGATAATCTTGTCCCAATGTTTCGTCATGTATTCGTATGAGGTAAATTTTGTCATTACGGGTCATTTGAAACATAATACTCAGCTGTTGAATTTTTCAAGAAGCAGATCGATATCACTTTCAGGTACTGCTTGAGAGATGACAAACCCCTGGGCATAATCGATTCCTAATTCACGAACTTTCTGAAGTGTCCCTTCATCTTTTACAAACTCCGCGATTGTCTTTGTTCCCATTACCTTTGCAAATTCACTGATACTTTTGGTGATGGCGAGTGAGTCTGAATTGCTGGTGATATCTTTGATAAATTGGCCATCGATCTTGATAAAATCGACCCGCATCGTAGAGAGGTTGGCAAAGTTGGAATGCCCTGTACCGAAGTCGTCAATGGCAATAGCAAAGCCGGCACGTTTTAACTCTGTAAAAAAGTGGGTACCCTTTTGCAGATCATCGATAGCTTCTGTCTCTAAAAGTTCAAAGACAATCTGCTGCGGTCTGATCTTGAAATAGATACATTGATTGACGAAGTGATCGAGTATACGGATATCTTGGATATCTTTAAAGGAGAGGTTGATTGAGAAGGTGAAGTCCGGATAGCGTGCAGCAACGGCATAGACTTTTTTAATCATCATCAGCGTGATCTCATGAATACGACCCATCTTTTCAGCACTCTCTAAAAAGTGGTTCGGCATAACGGTCTTTCCATTCTCTTCAATGCGTACCAGAGCCTCAAATTTCTCGATACGATCAGTTGCAAGATTATAGATAGGTTGGAAATAGGGCATGATACGGTCTTCATTAATAGCCTCTTTCAAACGGCCTGCCCATAGTAAATTATTATGAATCTCTTTGCTTCTGTCAAACTCTTCTTTAAAGTAGATTGGTGTAGAGAGCTTGTTGTCGAGGGCATTCTGAAGTGCCAATGCTGCTTTTTCGAGTTCACTGCCGTCATTGTTGATGGTGCTGATCCCTGCATAGATAAAGGGGTGTAGATCGACAGAGTTATAGGTGATATGGAGTGCATTGAGTCGCTTAAGCAGTGCGGCAAAGTTCTTTTGTTCTTGGTGCGGCAAGAGGAGTGCCAACTCATTTTCGGCGATCCGGTAAAGAGGGTTTTCACCCTCTTCTTTGAGATGCAGGATGATGTTTTTAAGAAGGGAAGAGACGCTCTCTTGACCATAGTAGCTCTGGATAGTCCGGTAGTTGTGTATGTGCAACAGTACCAGGCAAGATGCCTCCGTTTCTAAAAGATCGTTTAACAGTTTACGGCGGTTAAAGAGCCCGCTCTCTTTATCTTTGATCAACATATCAAGCAGTTCGTTGTGCGTATTGTTGAGGTTCGTGTTCAGAGTTTCAAGCTCTTTGATTTTGGAACTGTCAAGGTGGAAATTCTCTTTACGACCCAGTTGTGATGAAAAGCTTACAATAGCATGAAGAGGTTTTGTAATACTGTAAGAGAGCTTTTTGAGCGAGTTGAAGTTGAACCAGAAGAAAAAGAGATAAAAAAGTGCAATAGCTATGATGAAGATGATACCCACATGGACGGTTCGCTCGCGGACAATGTCAATCGGTGCAAAGATAGTGGACTTGTCAACGTAGATGACAATTTTAAGATCAGTACCGCTGATGCCCATTGTGTGCGCAATAAACCGCGGGTCATCAATACTGTCTATATCGATCATCATACTGCCTGAGGCAGACGATATCTTCTCTGTATGCATCTGATAAAAGGAGTGGGCACCAAAATCGGTGAAAATCTCTTTTGGATTGGAAGATGCGATTAGTGTGTGTGCCTTATCCATTAGCATCGCATTAGCTTCAAAAGGAAGATCAAGGGCATTGATCACATCTGCGATCTCTTTGACGTTGAGCGTAAACCCTGCGACCCCCATAAAGTTCTGCTCAACATAGATAGGTCTGACATAGGTACCAAGTTCTCCCTTTTCTAAAGCCCAGTCTTGTGTATATAGAGGCACAAAAACAGTACCTCTGTCTGGATTGTGAGCCGGGTCAGCATTATAATAAAATGAGAACTTGGTAACATCCAAGGTGGGGGTCAGCTCCTTCTTTGGATTAAGAGGAGGATAGGCAAAGGCATACTTTTTATCTATATTGATCCAGATATTAGTGATGAGTGAATGGGGTGTATCGACAATTGCTGTAGAGATCGGCGTGAGCGGTAGGAGAGAGTTCAAGATAGTGTAGTCGTATGGCTGTAGCACTTTAATGTTAGTGGTATAGACGGTGGTCTGTTTGGGCTGTGTGTAACTATAAAAACCGTTTTTGGAGACATGTGGTGGAGCGAACTGGAAAAAGCCGTCATAAAGTTGATAGTTATGCGGGCGTTGTTCACGCGGTTCTCGCATACTGAGAAAGATTTCACTTGTATTCGTAAGTTGAACAAGGGTGTTCTCGGCTTGGGTGAAGTGCTGGTCAATCCGTGCAGGTGTTTGATTTGCTATTTCGATGAAGTCTTCGTGGGCAATTCACTCTATTGCGTTTTTATTCTGATCAGATTGATAACTATTAAGCAAAAAGAGGGTCACAATTAGAGAAAACTCAATAACCAATATAGGTAATAGCGCTTGCACAAAAAAGTGACGTAAAATTAATGCACTGATCGATCTCATGTGTTTATCGCTTGTGTTAGTGATTTAGTATAGCGAAAGTTGGTTACGTTAGGGACTTGAACTATTATCTACTGTATGCCGTATTCGTAATGGTAAGCGCATCGACAACACGGTTCCGTCCTTCATCCTTTGCTCTATAAAGTGCGTTGTCTGCTCTTTGAATAAGCGAGCGTTTATCATCGTCTGGGCTAAAAATTGTGACCCCAAAACTACAGGTGACTTGTGGACAGCCTTGAACGTTGAGGCTTGTAATATATGTCTGTAGTGCATTGGCGATATGGAGACCCTCTTCATGGGCAGTTTGCGGCAATATAATAACAAACTCTTCACCCCCAAAACCGGGCTAAAATACCATGTTTATGCAGCTGCTCTTTTTGGAGCTTTTTAAGATGGACCATCAACATGATAATAAGGGTAAAAAGAAGAGTAGAAAAAGTGGCTAAAAAGGGCTATGACAAAAAGTTATTTTTTCATAGCCCTTCTTCGAGTTTAGATGATGACCGCTTCGCGTTTACCTTCAGTGATCTCGCCGATCTCATATGCTTCGGAATCGTCCAGAATTATTGCTGCATCTTCAGGACGTACAACAAGTACCATCCCGACACCCATGTTGAAGGCTCTGAACATCTCTTCGCGGGCAACATGCTGGCCGATAAGGTCGAAGATAGGCAGGACACGGATGTTCTCGTCTTTGATAACGGCACGCAGCCCTTCAGGAAGAACACGGGGAAGGTTTTCAACTAGACCGCCACCTGTAATGTGTGCCATAGCCTGTATCTGCGGCTTGAACTTTTTGTATGTTTTAACGTAGATAGTTGTCGGTGTCAACAGTGTTTCAATAAGCGGTTTACCGTTGAAATCTTCATTGAAATCCAGTTTCATCTTCTCAAAAAGTACTTTACGTGCTAATGAAAACCCATTTGAGTGAAGACCGGAACTTGGCAGTGCCAGAAGTTTGTCACCTGCGCGAACATTGCTAACAGTGTCCAGCTCAGATTTTTCTGCAACGCCTACCGCAAAACCGGCCAAGTCGTAATCGTCTTCACTGTACATACCCGGCATTTCAGCAGTTTCGCCGCCGATCAATGCACACTCCGACTGACGACAACCCTCCGCAATGCCTGAAACAACAGCCGTTGCTATTTCAACGTCAAGTTTGCCGGTTGCATAGTAGTCAAGGAAAAATGACGGTGTCCCGTTGTTGCAGATAAGGTCATTAACACACATTGCTACCAGGTCAATACCTACAGTGTTGTGAATGCCCGAGTCGATAGCAAGTTTGAGTTTTGTTCCAACCCCATCTGTCGCAGCAAGCATTACAGGCTCTTTGTACCCTTTAGGCAGTTCAAATGCTCCGGCAAATGAGCCAATTCCACCAAGTACACCTGGAATACGTGTAGATTTAACTAAGGGTTTGATGTTTTCGACAAAACTGTTTCCGGCGTCGATATCGACACCTGCGTCTTTGTAGCTGATCTGGCTCATTGTAGCTCCGCGTTGTTATATAATTACGCGATTATAACAAGTTTGTCGTTATGCAGGGATTAATAGCGAAAAAGAGAAAAGCACTTTGTTTAGGTAATTTAGAAACTCCTTCAAGCTTAGTTATGAAATTATGATGAAATTTAGAGATGCCCTTAATATAAAGATGTTAAAATCGCGCCATTATTAAGGTGTCAATAAAGACACAAGTTAAGGAAATAACGAATATGAGAGAGTTTATTTATCCAGAAATGATGGTACATGTTCCATTGTGTACTGCAAAAAAACCAGAGAATGTACTAATCGTAAGTGATGATGCTGCGGCACTTGAGTCTGAAGTTGCGCGTCATACCGCTATGCATAGTAAAACAGTTTCAGCATCAGACTTGATGACCACTCTTCGTGATCAAGCTGATGGATCGGCAGATGTCATTTTATTGGATGTTTTAACGGATGATGCAGCTGCTATCGCCCATGTCAATCGTATTTTGAGTGAAGATGGTCTTGTTGTTTTAAAGCACCCGTCATTGGAAAGTGAGGGGGACAATAAAATTTTGATGCAGGTTCTTGGCAACTATTTTAAGATCATTATGCCTTATTATATCGGTAACGGCGAGACCTTGTTGCTTGCTTCTAAAGCATACCACCCGACGGCAGACATTATCTTGCATCGGACTGATATGTTAGATGGTCAACAATATTACAATTGTGACATTCATCCGGCAGCATTTGCAACACCGAACTATATTCGTAAAGCATACCTAGGCATCATTAAAAACTAAATGACTGTTTTTAAAGTGCTATCGGAAGAAAATCTCGGTAACTACGTTAATAATGGGTTCTATTTAGTTGAGAGCTCATTCCATCAGAAGGTACTCTGATGGCGTTTAAGTACGCGATAGCTTTAACCGGAGGCATTGCGACAGGTAAGAGTACCGTTGCCTCGCTTTTGGGTCTCAGCGGTCTGCGTATTATCGATGCAGATACTATCTCTCATGAAATCCTTGATCAAAACGCGGCTTGGGTCAAAGCGCATTTTGGCGAAGAATTTATCACGCCTCGCGGTAAAGTAGATCGTGCCGAGTTGGGAAAAGTCATTTTTGCGGATAAAGCAAAAAAAGAGGAGCTGGAGAAGTTCCTGCACCCGCTGATACGTGAAGAGATCGAGCGCCAGAGTGAGAAACAGGACGGTTTCAAGTACCCCTACCTGATCGATATTCCTCTCTTTTTTGAGAGCAACGCCTATGACATTAACGATTCTGTTGTTGTTTACGCTCCCGCCGATGTGCAGTTGGAACGTTTTATGAAACGTAACGGTTTTTCAGAGGATGAGTCGAAGCGCCGCATCGCTTCACAGATGCCGATCGATGAGAAAAAAGCACGTGCCACCTGGGTAATAGATAACTCCCTTAACTTGAAACATCTTCAAAAAGAGTGTGCTGCTTTTGTTGAAGAGATCAAAGCCAAATACCCCGCACCTAAAAAATAGTATAATTTCATAAACATATAAATAGGAAGCCCTCATGATGATCGCAAAATATTCTGCAAGCGGAAACGACTTTGTTCTTTTCCATGCCTTTGAGAAAAAAGACCGGTCGCAACTCGCTGCCGAACTGTGCAATCGTCAATCGGGCATTGGTGCGGATGGTCTTATTGTCCTAGTTCCGCACGATACTCTTGATTTTGAATGGGAATTTTACAATGCTGACGGCTCAAGCGCCGAGATGTGTGGCAACGGGTCACGTGCCTGTGCCCACTATGCAGTGCGTAATGAACTTGCTCCGAACAAGATGACCTTCTTGACTTTGGCAGGCGAGATCAAAGCACACGTTGACGGTCTGCTGGTGCAGAGTGACCTGACCCCACCGAAGATCATTGACAAAACAATAGAACACAATGATAAAACGTATTGGCTGGTGAACACAGGCGTACCGCACTTGGTTACTTTTGATGCCGATATTGACAATTTTGACACGTCAGAAGCGCGTGAACTGCGCTACCAATACAATGCCAATGTCAACATCGCCAAAGTGCAGGAAGACGGTACTATCCGTGTCCGCACCTATGAGCGGGGTGTTGAAGATGAGACCCTCGCCTGCGGTACAGGTATGGCGGCTTGTTTCTACCGTGCTAATCAAGAGGGGAGGGTCGGTGATAGTGCAACAGTCTATCCGACCAGCGGCGATACTCTTTATCTTGGACTTGTCGATGGAACGATCACTTTTAAAGGTGAGGTGACGCCAACCTTCACAACGACCTGGAAATAAAAGTTCCAGTTTCGGCGCATCTTGCACAAAAGTTTGGCTCTCGGCGCACAGCAGTGCGCAGTCGGCCAAACATTTTGCACAATCTCCACCAAATCTGAAACTTTTATATGAGAGCTGTTAAGAAAAAGCCACTTTCTTGGCTTTTTTAAGCTCGGAACCATAGTAGATGTACGAAGTACCTGCGGCGGATGGCTTGGTAAGCAAGATCGTTATTACAGAGTATACGATGCTTGGAACTATCAGTATCGCAAGAAACCAAAAACGTTTAGAGCTTCCGGCAAGAGGTTTTTAGATCAGTCCTATCAGTGCTACCAAAAGCACCGGAGGCGTAATAACAAGACCGACTTTCATATACTCTCCCCAGCCGATCTTGACACCTTTTTGGGCCAGAACATGCAGCCACAAAAGAGTAGCAAGCGAGCCGATAGGGGTCATTTTTGGACCAAGGTTAGAGCCAAGGATGTTGGCATAGACGAGGGCTTCGTTGCCGACGTAACCGACCTGGTCGATGGCGATGTCCATGATCATGATAGTCGGCATGTTGTTCATGACAGAGCTTAGCCCTGCCGCTAAAAAGCCGGTGCCGATAATAGCAATCGTATCCCCTTGGGTATTAAGTGTCTCAATCCATGACGCAACAATATTTGTCAGTCCTGCATTTTTGAGACCGTAAACGACGACATAAAGACCGATACTGAACCAAACGACCTGCCAAGGTGCCGCCTTAATGGTCATGATCGGTTTGGTGGCCTTAAAATAGGTGGCAAGTGCCAGAAAGATCAGGGCACCGCCAAGTGCAAAGAGTGATACCGGAAGATGATAATAATCACCGATAAAGTAGCCCACCATTAGCAGCGCTAGAAAGTACCAGCTGAGCTTGAACATGGTCTGGTTTTTGATGACCGATGCGGGAGAAGCCAGCTCGGAGACATCGATCGTGCGGGGAATATCTTTACGGAAATAGACAAAGAGTACCACGACGGAAGCGAGGATGCTAAGTGCATTGGGCAGGAACATGGTCTTGGCATACTCCCAGAAACCTATGTCAAAATAACCTGCGGTGACGATGTTCGTGAGGTTGGAGATGACCAATGGATTGGAGGCAGAATCACCGATGAATCCACCTGCCATTAAAAAGGCGAAGACGGCTACAGGGTTCATTTTGAGGTGTTTCATCTTGGCCAGCAGAATAGGGGTCAAGATAAGTGCTGCCCCATCATTGGCGAAAAAAGCGGCAACGACAGCACCAAGAAGCAAGATGTAGATGAACATTAGATAACCGTTGCCTCGGCTGAAATGGGCCATTTTAAGAGCGGCCCACTCGAAAAATCCGATCTCATCAAGTACCATAGAGAGAAGGATAATACCGATGAATGCGAGGGTTGCATCCCAGACTATAGACGTTACGATAATAACATCGTTAAAACTGACAACACCGACAGCCAGTGCGACAAGCGCACCGATAACGGCAGTCGTCCCGATCTGCAGACCGCGAGGCTGCCAGATCACAAAGATAAGAGTGATTAAAAAAAGTGAAAATGCCAGGAACATAGATACCTCGATAAAAAAGTATCGGCAGTATAACAAATAACTATTACAATAGGGTGTATACATCTCAAGAACAGCGAATGTGTTATACTTCGATTATAAAAAAATATTATGAGATACTAGATGAAAATACTCCTTACGCTACTTTTAGTTATTGGTTCATTACATGCCCTTTCTATCGATATGCTAGAACGTTATCCGGTAGCATTGAAAAAGGCAAAAGATGAGAATAAGCCTCTGCTGATCTATCTGTATATGTTAAATTGCCGTACTTGCGACTATATGAACAAGGAAGTATTTACGGACAAACGTGTGATCGACTTTCTATCGAAAAATTATATTGTTGTTAAGCTCTATACAAATAATAGAGATCTTCCAAAAGAGTTACAGGCAGAGATGTCCCCTGTTTTTCATTTTTACAATGCACGAGACTCTGAGATGATCGAATCGATCATAGGGGGACGAAATGCCGAACGTTTCTTGGGGATGCTTGAAAACAGTTATGCCGATTATAGTGAAGAGCGTGAAGAGTAAACTGTTTTGATCAAAGATTAAAAGAAGGGTGCCTAATGCACGCTTTTTTGGTTAAAGTAAGATCAATAAAAACCGTCCCGATTAGACGTTGTAGTAGGTTGCATCCGGATGGTAGACAACCAGCGCGGAGGTGGACTGTTCGGGGTGGATCTGGAACGATATGGCAAAAGAAGGGTGCCTAATGCACACTTTTTTGGCTAAAGTAAGATCAATAAAAACCGTTCCGGTTAGACGTTATAGTAGGTTGCTTCAGGATGGTAGACAACCAAAGCGGAGGTGGACTGTTCGGGGTGGATCTGGAAGGTTTCACTCAACTCTATCCCAAACTCTTCCGGTTTCAAGAGATCAAAAAGTGGGCGGTTAAGCTCAAGATCCGGACAGGCCGCATACCCAAATGAATAACGGGAGCCCTGGTATTTACTCATCTGAACATCTGAAAGTTTTGAGCCTTCCTTCTCTGTGATGTTAAGGTCAAGACGGATCTGCTTATGCGCGATTTCTGCCAGTGCCTCTGCCAACTCGACACCGAGACCATGCACCATGTAGTACTCGGTAAACTCACCCGCATCATAAAGCGTTTTCTCATATTCACTCAGCTTGGAACCGGCACTGACACAGGTCAAGGCTAAAACATCATGACGGTCACGATGGAAGAAGTCAGAGAGTGCACGGTGCGGCTGCTTGCCTTGGCGCGGGAAGGTAAACTGTTTCTCTGCACGACCGATGACATGGTCTAAAGGTTCCCGGTTCACTTCATCCGGATTGTTCCACCCCTCAGACTCATCAAAGATAAGCAGGGTCGTGTCGTCAGAACGTACCGGCCAGTAGCCGTAGATAATAGTTGAGTCAAAAAGCCCTTCATCGAGAAATTGTGCTTTTAGGCGGTCAAATGCCGGCCAGAGCACTTCATCCACCTGTTTCTGCATCGCCTCTTTTGTCATTCCTTTGCCGTTATAGCCCCAGCGCTGTCTAAAGAGCATGCGGTGGTTGATCCACTCAAAGGCCATCTCCAGTTGTGCGTCTGTCAGAGTGACAACGCGGCGTCCCCAAAATGGCGGTGTCGGAACTTTGGTTTGGCGGTCCGGCATTTCGAGTTCGTCAAAAGGAGGGATAATCACCTCTTTTTTGACTTTTTTGACTTTTTTGACCTTGTCCTCTCCGTGGAGGTTGGTGTCAAAATTGCCCGCTTCAATACGGCTCATGGCGGTCACGCCGTCAAAGGCATCTTTACAGTAGAAAATCGGGCCGTCATAAAATGGTCGACAGAAATCATCAATAAAGTTGCGGGTTAACGCTGCTCCGCCAAGTAAAATAGGAATAGTTATGTTGGCAGCTTTCATCATCTCGAGGTTCTCTTTCATAACTTGTGTGGACTTCACTAAAAGACCGCTCATCCCAAGCGCCTGTGCATTGGACTCTTTGAGCGTGTCAAGATACTTTTCCAATGGGACCTTAATACCAAGATTGATCACTTTATAGCCGTTATTGGAGAGAATGATATCCACCAGGTTTTTACCAACATCATGGACATCACCTCTTACGGTTCCGAGTACCAAAGTCGTATCCACTTGTTTATCGATCTTAGGCAGATAAGGGTTGAGGTGGTCAACGGTCTTTTTCATGGTTTCGGCACTTTGGAGTACAAAAGGAAGTTGCATCTGCCCTGAACCGAAAAGTTCACCGACCACTTTCATCGCATCGATCAAGATCTTATTGACGATAACCTCCGGTTTAATGTGGTGTCTGGCCTCTTCAACGAGGGGAATCATGCGGTCTTTGTCCCCGTCCATTAGCAGTTTTGCGATCTTCTCTTCATCATTCATCGCCTGGTAGGCTTCATCGACCTCTTCGCTGTTAGCTTTTGCATTTTTGTCAAAGTAGTCAATAAACTCAAAGAGGGCTGCGCCGTCTGGCTTTGTGTTAAAGAGAAGGTTGTTACAGAACTCGCGCTCTTCATCCGTGATCTTGTTGTTTGGGATGATGTGTTTGACATTAATAATAACCGTGCTGAGACCCGCTTCAAGACAGTGGTTTAAAAAGATAGTATTGAGGTAGGGACGGGCATCTTTATCCAGACCAAAAGAGATGTTGGAGAGGCCAAGTGTTGTACCGACTTCAGGATGGCGTTTTGAAAGTTCCCGAATCGCTTCGATAGTCTGAACCGCTGCGTCACGGTACTCTTCGTCACCTGATCCAACGGTAAAGGTCAAGAGGTCGAAGACCAGATCTTCAGGATTAAGACCATGCTTCTCGGTGGCCAATTTGTAAATACGTTCCGCAATCTCGATCTTGCGTTCCACTGTTTTAGCCATGCCGATCTCATCAATGGTCAAACAGACTAAAGAGGCACCGAACTTTTTAGCCAAGGCGCAGACGGCATCAAATTTCTCGATACCGTCTTCGAGATTGACAGAGTTGATAATAGCTTTTCCGCCAATAAGTTTGAGCGCTGTTTCTACGCCTAGGACCTGTGTTGAGTCGACCATAAGCGGCAGCGGGATCTTTTGCGCGTAGAGTGAGGCCACGGCATTCATGTCTTTAGTCTCATCGCGTCCTGCAAAACCGACGGAGAGGTCAATAGCGTGCGCCCCGGCACGGACTTGCTGCTGGGCAACACTGAGTGTTCCCTCATAATCTTCGGCTAATAGAAGTTCTCTAAAGGCTTTTGATCCGGTCGCATTGGAACGCTCACCAATAAGCAGCGGAGCAGGGTCTTGCACTAATGGTACGGTGTTGAAGAGTGAGGCAAGTGCCGTGGGCTGTGAACCTGATGCCGGTTTGGGTGTTATTGTACTCACACGGTTAGTAAGCGCGCGAATATGCTGTGGTGTCGTTCCGCAACAGCCCCCAAGAAAAGAGACACCGTCAAAGGCTAAAAAAGCCTCTTGCTTGTCAGCAAACTCATCCGGTCCCATTGGATAGTAGCTATAGCCGCCACGATTTTGCGGAAGTCCGGCATTGGCGTGTACAGAGATAGGTCTTCCCCACACTTCTGAGAGTATTTTGACATGTTTGAGAACCTGCTCCGGCCCTGTCCCGCAGTTGAATCCAAGTGACAAAATATCAAAGGGCTCCAAGATGGTCGCAATGGTCTGGGCGTCGGTCCCGATAAGCATACTCCCCGCAAGTTCAATGGTTACCGAGACCATCACCGGGAGCTCCGTACCGCGTTCTTTGTTGGCTGCGTCACAAGCGTGAAGGGCTGCTTTGATCTGCAAGGGGTCCTGGCATGTCTCGAGCAAGAAGAGATCGGTTCCGCCATCGATGAGACCGAGTGCACAGGTTGTATAACCGGAAAGCATTTGGTCATAATGCATATGCCCGAGCGAAGGCAGCTTTGTCCCCGGTCCAATGGAACCTAAGACATAACGCGGCTGTTCAGGCGTACTGAACTTATCACACATCTTTTTAACGACTTCCGCACCGGCTTTTGCCAGTTCATAGGCACGATCACCGATCTGGTATTCGTCCAGGACCCAGTCAAAGGCACCGAAGGTATTGGTCGTGATGAGGTCGGCACCGGCTGTGAGATAGGCACTGTAGATACTCTCCAGGACTTCCGGCGCGGTAACATTCAGAAGTTCGTTACACCCTTCGTTACCTTCCCAAGCCTCTTGTGATATCTGGTCGTCTTTGGCTTGAAGCTGGGTGCCCATTGCCCCATCGATGATAAGAGGACGTTTTTTGATTGTTTGTAAGATCTGTTGTTTGACTGACATAAGGCTCTTTTATAAGACATTTTTGAAAAGCACTTGCATAAGCGTATTTCAAAAATGTATAATGATTTGTTCTTTATTTTAACAAATGGGAGCATAAAGAGGGGTGAAAAATGGGGGGTAATATCTATTTTATAGGCGTTCTTTAAGCAGGTGAAACGGGAGAGGAACCATTCAGGCGGTTTTGTGCTAAACTGTGCGTCAAACTCCGTAAACAGATTAAAGATTATGCATGAAATTTCTCGTTTTTATTTTTTTATTTATCAACTTTCTGTATGCCGATGAGATGGATTGGGAAGTCGAACGCGTCAACTTCTATTTTGAGAATGACATCTTTCTGAAAAGCGACAGTGACTACACAGATGGATCGCGCCTCTCTCTATTGTTGTACCGGCCGAAACCGGAGTTCGATATTCCTTTTACCGATGACTCGGAACAGGTGAATTTTGTCTCGTTCTCTCTGACACAACAGATCTTTACCCCTTCTGATCTCATCCGCAGTGATCTGATCGAGGATGACCGTCCTTATGCCGGTTGGCTCTATTTTGAAACGGGACTCTATCAAAGTTCTGAAACAGATCTTGATGCGCTGATGGTGCAATTCGGGATCGTTGGTCCGGCTTCCGGTATGCAAGGGGTGCAGCGTGCTGTACACAAGATATTTAATTCGAGTGCTCCCAACGGGTGGGACAATCAGCTCAACAACGAGATCGGTATCCAGCTCAATTATCAGCACAAATGGCGCTATGTTCCGGAACCGCTATGGGGTGTTGAGTCGAGTATTATTCCCTATACCGGCGTTGAGGTGGGCAACATCGCTATTAATGCGAATACCGGTCTGCAGTTGCGTGTGGGATGGAACGTACCGGGGGATTTTGGTGTAAGCGCGATCAATGGCGGCAGTGAAAACGGGGTGCCTGTCAGCAGACGATGTATTTATACCGCGTTAAAACCGTGGAGTCTTAATCTTCTGTTGGCGAGTGGAGCCTCCCTTGTCGGCAGAGATATCTTTCTTGACGGCAACACCTTTAGCGAGAGCCATTCTGTTGAAAAGAACGTTCTGAAGGGGTATAGCAGTTTCGGTGTTTCCGGACGGTATAAAAACTTTAATGTGGACTACATCAACACCTATTACACCAAAGAGTTCAAGACAGAAGATCACGCGCACAGTGTCGGCAGTCTCATCTTCTCCTATATCTATGAGCTATAGGGCTGTATGAAAGAGGAAATCTTGAGTAACAGAGCAGAGATAGCGCCAAAGAGTACGGCATCTAGGAGAAAATCCAGGAGAAAGCTTATCGATCTTGCAGGGAAGTCACCTATGATACCATTGTTTCGTTTGCCGCAGGATTCGGGGCTTTTAGAAAGGAGATGACAAAATCATCTTTGTGTTCAGCAATACCGATAGAACGGGGACGTACGGCCAATATTTCTGCTGCAGGAAGCTCTTTTCCAAAGCAAAACAGGATATTCTTGGCATCGATGATCTCAGGCGAAATCGTGCCGTTTTCTAAAGAGGCCGTATGCCCGTAGTGGTCAAATAGACCGATATAGATTGCGACAGGGTGCACCTCTATATTAGACTGCAGCTGATCCAGGATCTTTTTAACAGTGTTAAAAGAGGTCTCATCTTTTCTGATGGATATTCTAAAGTTAGTATTTTAATCGTAAGTTGAATGTATTGTTTTGTCGTCATCTCAATGGTATTTAGCGGGTAATATCAGCAAAAAATTTATCGGTTGTAACCATCCAGCTCGATTTTTTGGACGCTTTTAGTTTTTTCATGACAATTTTTTCAAGTGCACTCAATTTCACTTTTTCTCGGGTCATTTCACTGGCAAATGACATGGATCTCCTTTTAGCTTTCTCTTAAAGAGAGAGATGTTCTCTAACATATGCAGAATAGTATCGTGCAGAGATTACGGGTCTATTACATTCTTTAGTCTGTATGGTTACAAGGAGGGAAGAGATGCTGTTTTTAGAAGTTGATTATGAGAGAAGTGTGCGTAAGATTGATCGTCAAGCCTTGATTCTTCGCATAGCACTTACGGTTTCGTTCGAGAGTGGAGAACCTTCGGTTTTTTATTAATGTTCAAGACGGCGTCGGTACTTCGTACAACGCTTACGGTTTCCCCTGAAGGGATTTCCTTTGGTCGCGCACGGTTTACAGCCAAGCAGTTGGCTTTAAAAGGATCCCCTTTCGGTGGTACTTCGTACATCACCTTCAGGTTCGAACGCTAAAAATGACACGCAGGTGTCATTAATTTATCATTTGGTGAATGCTAAAGCTTTTTTCTTGATGTTCAAGCCTTCGGTGATGCTTCGCATAACACCTATGGTTTCGTTCGCGAGTAGAGAACCTTCGGTTTTTTATCTATGTTCAAGCTTTCAGCGGTACTCCGTACAACGCTTACGGTTTCGTTCGCAAAGGGGAGAGCCTTCGGCTTTCTAGTGATGTCCAAGCCTTCGGTGATGCTTCGCATAACACCTACGGTTTCGTTCGCAAGTAGAGAGTCTTCGGCTTTTTTATCTATGTCCAAGCCTTCAGCGGTACTCCGTACAACGCTTACGGTTTCGCACGGGTTAAAGCCAAGCAGTTGGCTTTAACTTTTCCGTGCTCACATCCCAGGTAAACGGGGGAATTTTCCTAGTTTGGTGTTGCGACAGTACCAGCCCCACCCTTTTTTCATCATGTGGCCGAGGATAGGGATTGGGAGCATAAAGGCACGTTTGTCATCTCTAAAGATAAAGCCGGCACCGTCACCGGTGTCCATGACACAGAGGATGTTGAGGTGTTCCTGGTATCCTTTACGTTCACTTGAGTTTTTGTCACGTGCTTGAATGTTAAAGGCAGCATTTTTTGCCATCACTTCGGCAACGTGTCCCTGTTTGGCGCGCCAATCCGGACCTTCGAGGGCCGCGGTGTCACCAACGGCGTAGACATTACTGATTTTACCGTCTATCGTCACTTCACAAAAGTCATTGACGGTGACAAAGCCTGCTTCACTTGTAGGCAGATCTGAATTTGTGACTACCTCATGACCGGCACCTGCCGGAATGAACATGGTAAAGTCTGACTCTAACTTGCTGTCATCTTCAAAGACGACGCCATCTTCGTCAAACCGTTTGATCTTTTTGCCAAAATATTTGTGCAACTCTTGCTTGGCAAACATCTTATCCATCATGGCAAGGGCCTGGTCACCCATGCGTGCTCCAGGCTGGGGCATGGGTGCGAAGAAAGAGAGTTCAAAGTTCTTGCGGATTCCTTTTTTATTGAGCATGTTGTGGACATTAAACATCAGTTCAAAACCCGGTCCGCCGCGTACGGCTGAACTGTCTTTCGGATTTCCGCCAAAACCGAAGGCGATCTTACCGCTTCCTTTTGCTATCAGTTTATCAAGTGCTTCGGCGATCTGTATAGACTGCTCCGGAGCAGCGCAGATAGAAAGGGTGTTCTCGATGCCGGGGTGCTTCATCTTCTGCGCACCGATCGCCACGATAAGATAGTCGTAATCGTCGATAATCCGGCCTGAAGCAAGAGTGACTCTGTTCTCTTTTGCCTCGATTTTACTAACGCCGTCGACAACAAGGTTAAAATCGTGTGCAGTTTGAAGCTCTTTAAGGTCGACACAGACATCTTTGAAACCAACTTCGCGTGTCGGCACCCAGATAGAGGTTGGATAGATATAGAAGTAGTCCCGGTCGCTCACAAGAGTGACGTCGTAATCTGCTTTAGAGAGATAGCCAGCAGCATCAACGCCGGCGAATCCGCCCCCAAGAATAAGTACTTTTTTCTGCATCAGTAAACTCCTGTGTTACAATCATAATGTACATTATACATTTGTGTATATTATAAAAGTTATTATTCAAATAATGATACATCATATGACGATTAAAGTCAATAAGAATAATAATTATTACGTCAAAAAGGAGAACGGATGCGAATTGCTGTAGCAGGTATAGGCGGGGTCGGCGGATATATCGGCGCTCACCTTTGTGAACTTGACGATGAGGTGATATTTCTTGCAAGAGGAGAGCATGCCAAGGCGATAGCAGAAGAGGGGCTGTTGGTTAAGTCTGATGAAGGCGAGATGATCGCTCGCCCCAATAAAGTCGTGTCGGCTGATGCGCTCGAGGGCAAGATCGACCTGTTGCTGCTCTGTGTAAAAAGTTATGATATTGAGCAAGTTCTGGCTGAGCTCTCTAACAATATCACCCCCTCTACGATCATCGTCCCCTTTTCCAACGGTGTTGAGCATAAAGAGAAGATAGAGGCTCTTGTCGATGCCAAAGTCTTACAAGGGGCTGTTTATATTTTGGCACATAAAGAGGCCAATGGGGTTATCGTTAAAAAAGGGAAGGTCTTTGCGGCACTGTTTGGTGATGAAAGATATAAAGAAGAGACAGCCCTTGTGTCGTCTCTATTCCAGAAGGCCGGACTGCGACATAAAACGCCAGAGAATATTGAAGAGGCGATCTGGAAGAAATATCTTTTCATCAGTGCTTTTGCAGCCTTAACCAGCTATTTTGACATCAGTATGCGCCAGGTCTATGAGGGTCATAAAAACTGGGCAGAGACGCTGTTGAAAGAGATTGCTGATGTGGCAGAAGCAAAAGGGATAGATATCCACGATGAGGTCGACAAGGCACTACAAACAGCTTCTTCCTTGCCCGAAGATGCCACTAGTTCAATGCATCTGGATTTTAAGAACGGCTCTAAAACAGAGCTGGAGACCTTGTGCGGCTATGTCGTGCGTGAAGGTAAACGATTGCGTCTGCCGACGCCGATGATGGCTAAGATATACGGGGTCTTAAAGTTAAAATAACTTTCTAATTTTTCTTCACCTGAGAACGATAGGGCTACGAAAGCCAAAAATGTGCATAATCTTGGAAAAATAGGATGGATGATGGCAAATATACTAAGAATTAAAGTTCAATGCAGGGAGGCACTAAATGCCGAGTCGTGAAAAAGCCCTTTTAGGCGGCGGGTGTTTCTGGTGTATCGAGGCGGTGTATAACCGGGTTAAAGGGGTGGAGTCGGCGATTAGCGGCTATGCCGGCGGTGAAAACCCCAATCCTACTTATAGAGATATATGTACAGGGACAACAGGCCATGCAGAGGTTGTCGAGATCACTTTTGATGCTGATATTATCAGTTTCAGCGAACTGCTTGACATCTTCTGGGTGATCCATGACCCGACCACATTGAACTATCAAGGCGGGGATCGTGGAACCCAGTACCGCTCTGTCATCTATTATCAAAATGAAGAGCAGAAAAAAGAGGCGATCGCTTCAGCGCAGGCTGTGCAAGGGGAATTCCGCGATCCTATGGTTACGGAACTCTCACCGGCACCGGAGTTTTTTCCGGCAGAAGAGTACCACCAGAACTACTTTGTTATCAACCCGAATCAAGGGTACTGCCAAGCCGTTGTTGCGCCGAAGGTCCAGAAGTTTATGATGAAGTTCAGCGACAAGCTGGATCGTTAGATGCTTTTTGCTGCAAACCCTTATGGGCACATTGCAGAGGTGATCTTTGTCGGCGATCCTATGTGCTCCTGGTGTTACGGCTTTGGGCCAGAACTTTCAAAGCTGCGTGATGAACTTAAAGGTGTGCCCTTTTCAATGATCATGGGCGGTCTGCGTGATGGTGAGATCTTTGATGAAGCCAAGCTGAAAAACCATTTGGGGTATTGGCAGGCCGTACACGAAGCAACGGGTCTGCCCTTTAATGACGCTGCTCTTTCACAGAAAAGTTTTAATTACACAACAGAACCGGCATGTCGAGCGGTCATCACTGTCCGTGCGATGGATAAGACAAAAGAGTATAGTGCCTATGCTGCTTTACAAAAAGCATTTTATGCTGAGGGCAAAGATATCACCAAAGAGGCTATAATTACAGAGTTAATCGATTCGATCGGCATTAAAAAAGAGCTCTTTTTACAGCATTTTCAAAGTGATACGATGAAAAAAGCGGCGGAAGCCGATAAACAGAAGGCCCGCACCTATGGTGTGAGCTCTTTTCCAACGCTGATCGTTATTGATAAACAGGGTCATCTCTCTCAGATTCGAGGGTACAAAAAATATGATGATCTTATTTTGTTTTTACAAAGGTAAAGAATGTTTGAAACAGGTTTTTTAGGGACACGAGCACCTCTGTTTATGGATCTTGTAACGATCTATTTTGCACTGTTGCCATTTTTGGTGGCTTATGCAATAGTACTAGCGGCAAAAGGCAGACATCGTTCCCATTTTAAATGGCAGGCAGCACTTTTTCTGATTACGATGGTGATGGTGGTTATCTTCGAAGCAGGTGTCCGTCTAGGGGGAGGTTTCAATGACTTTATGCAAGGTAGTGCGCTTTCATACAATGGGGTATTGGTTTATCTGATCGTGCATATTATTATCGCACTTATCACAGTAGTCGCTTGGGGTTTAACGATCTATAAGTCGATGAAAGTGTATGTCCAAGAGGGCCCGTCTTCACCTTACTTTGTGCAGCACAAACAAAAAGCAAGATGGCTTTTTATGGGTATTGTTGTCACCGCTTTGATGGGATGTTCAATGTATCCGATTTTATATGTTTTTTAGCGTGAGCAAAGTAGTGTTTATCCGGGTATGAGTGTAAAATAGTACAAATAATCAATCGCGCCTTGTTTTAGGCCTCCAAAAGAGTCAAGTATGCTAAGTCTCCAATCTTTTTTACTGTTGTTGAAAGAGTCTTTTCGTGACCTTTTACCAATAGTACTGGTTATTCTGTTTTTCCAGTTGGCGATCATTCAGAGTATTCCTGCAGGTTGGCTGGCTACGGCGATAGGACTTGGTATTGTTGCGATCGGTCTCGCTGTCTTTTTACTAGGTCTTGAGGTTGCGATCTTTCCTGTTGGAGAACATCTCGCAAGTGACTTCGCGCATAAAGGTTCCACTTTTTGGATCCTTGTTTTTGCTTTTTTAATAGGTTTTGGTACGACCATCGCTGAACCGGCACTTTATGTCATCGCCCAAAAGGCGGCAGCAATCAGTAGTGGACGCATTGATGCAGCTGTGCTGCGCGGCGTTGTTGCCTTCTCCGTTGGATTTGCGATCGTACTTGGGGCTTGGCGTATTATTACCGGGCACCCCATCCAGTATTACATCATAGCCGGGTATATTCTGGTGGTTGCCACCACCGCTTTTTCACCACATGAGATCGTTGGTTTAGCGTATGACCTGGGTGGGGTAACAACCTCTACCGTCACGGTGCCGCTAGTCGCTGCCTTGGGCATAGGTTTAGCCAGTACGATTAAAGGTCGGAACCCTGTTTTAGATGGTTTCGGTCTGATTGCATTTGCTTCGCTGACACCGATGATCTTTGTACAGGTTTATGGAATCGTTGTTTATGAGCTTATTGACGTTACAACTGTTGCAAATGTGGTCGCTGCTCCGGAAGTTGAAGCGGTCGTAGATCACTCTCTGTCAGGTATGTTGATGGGGTTGTTTGGTGTTGTGAAAGATGTTCTTCCAATTTTAGCGATTATTTTCTTTTTTCAATATGTAGTACTGAAAAAACCGATTGCAAACCTTAAAAATGTGATGATCGGTTTTGGACTGGTGATCATCGGCCTTTATGCCTTTATTCTCGGTCTGGAGATGGGTCTGTTCTCACTTGGTGAGACGATGGCCTACCAGTTGACACGTAGTGACAGCCACTTTATTATCTACGCCTTTGGCTTTGCGATCGGTTTTGCAACAACGATGGCAGAACCTTCGTTGACGGCGATTGCAAAAAAAGCAAAAGAGATCAGTGACGGTAAGATCAATGACTTTGCACTGCGTCTTTTCGTTGCCTTCGGTGTTGCTATAGGTATTGCACTTGGTTCGTTTCGTATTGTTGACGGTGGTTAGATCGTCTACTATATCATTGCAGGCTATCTCCTTGTCATTGCTCTGACGGTGATTGCTCCAAAATATATTATCGGGATTGCTTATGACAGTGGCGGGGTTACGACCTCTACTATCACCGTCCCGCTTGTCGCTGCGTTGGGCTTGGGGCTCGCGAGCAACATAGAAGGGCGTGATCCGCTTGTTGACGGTTTCGGTCTTATCGCTTTTGCCTCACTCTTTCCCATGATCACAGTTATGCTTTATGGTGTCATATCTGCCAAGCTGGGTCTCAAAGGCGAGCATGAAAAAGAGAAAGAGCATATCTTTGAACTTCGTCAAGCTATTGAAGATGCCAATAACATGGGATTGGCTACGGTCAATGTTGATGGTTTGGGACAACGCCACTCGTTTCAGATGCCTTTTTCTGCAGTACATATTATTGTCCCTAATGCACGAAGAAGCGAAGCCCTTTTGGCGGCAGAAGATGCCGGTGCTTCCGGGGTGACAATTACTGATGCCCACGGTATGGGTCTTGAAGATGTACAAAACTTCTACAATCGTCTGGAACAAGATGCGACGGATGTCGATCTTATGTTCATCGTCCCTACGAAAATGGCTGACAGGATCATTCAAAATGTTATGGATAAACTCGATATTGTCGGAAAGGGTGACGGGATTGCATTTGCACACCCTGTCACGCACGTCAAGGGTGTTTCCCTAAAACGAGAACATATTTAGAAGTGCCAACTTCGGTGTAGTCAGTCTCTCAACGCACAGCAGTAGGCTGTAGATTCACGTAAGTTTTATCTACATCAAAACAATGGTGTTACCTGCGTAGCGATGTTGCTCCAAAATAGAAAATTTTTTTATACTCAAGGAACTTGTGACGGAAACTTCCCCTATCTTAGTGTTTACAGCCTTCTCTGTTTAACCAGTGAGAGGACCATTGCTAATGAATAGCCGTCATTGTTAAATCCATCTTCGTGGCAGGATTCGCATTTGTCACCGACGTTGCACTCCTCGTTTTCCAAAAGCTCTTCGAGAGTCGTAATTTCGTGTTTTTTGATACATGCTGCGATCTCTTGCATATGACGTGAATTGCAGACGCAGATCTCTCTTTCTCTGTCAAACATAGGGTCTCTTTTGGCTCTTTTTTTGTCGTTATCATAGCAAAATAATCTGGAATCCTTTTTACAGATGCCATATAATGGGTTGATGTTAATCTATTATAGATCTTAGCGACTGTACGAGTCCCCTTCTTTTTAATAAGTGATATATAGAGATGGACTTTTATTTTTCTTTTGCAAATAAAAGGCACTGAAATGGGTGGAATAATCTAATTTAACTTCGTTACTATCCCTCTTTATTTTTGTCAGAAAGGAAATATGATGGTCGTTATCGATTTTATTGCAATTTTTTATGCTGTGGCTGCTACAACAGCAGGCAGTATGTTTATCTACCACAACACTGGTGCGCGTAAACATTAATTTTTATGCTTACTCCTTCACGGAGTAAGACTTCCCTTTCCCTTTTAGACCCTTGGCATCGTTCTCCCGTGATTTACACTTAGATAACATTCCCCATTGATAAAATCCTGCTAAAATAAATAATATTCATGTCCAATCAGGGAGACTATATGTCAGAAAAAGTGTATCAACTCGCTATTATCGGTGCAGGTCCGGCAGGTATCGCTGCTGCAGTGGAGTGCTATTTATTGGGGATGAGAGAGATTGTCCTGATTGAAAAAGATGAAAATCATAACGCCACGATCCGTAAGTTTTACAAAGACAAAAAACGTGTTGATAAAGATTGGAAAGGGCAGACTGTTGAATTAGACGGGAACCTTCTCTTTTTGGATGGAACGAAAGAGAGTACCTTGGACTTTTTTGACGAGATTTTGGAGAAACATTCTGTTGAGTTAAAAACGCATACCGAGGTGCAGAAAATAGTTAAACGTGACAATCACTTTGAAGTGATGATAACAGGAAGTTCGATCTTGGCAAAGCATGCTGTAGTGACGATCGGACGAATGGGTAAGCCTAACAAACCGGACTATAAGATTCCGGGAACGCTCAAAAAGCTGATCAATTTCACCTTGGATAGCTGTTCTGAAAATGAGAAAGTGCTCGTTGTCGGGGGCGGTGACTCTGCAATTGAGTATGCAGTCGATCTGGCAGACAAAAATACGGTGAGCATCTGTTACCGACGTGAGAATTTCCGCCGGGCTAATCCGACCAATCAAAAAGATATTGCCGATGCATTGGAAAATGGAAGTGTAAGAGCTCTCCTTGGTGTCAATATAGTAGCACTTGAAGATGATGGGGGCAAGGTAAGCGTTGTCTTGGATGAAGGTGAAACTGAAACTTATGACAGAGTCGTTTATGCTATCGGTGGCACAACACCTAGTGCTTTTTTGACATCATCAGGCATTGACATAGAAGATGGAAAACCTGTTCATGATGATAACTATCAGAGTAATATTAAAGGGCTTTATGTAGCAGGGGATATTACTCAAGAGAGCGGAGGGTCGATTGCTCTGGGCCTTAATCATGGTTATGCAATAGCCAACCATATCCTAAAAGAAAAGTTGTAGCTTCGGCGCAATTTACACTTCAGCTCACCTCTTGACGCACAGTAGTGCGTATTAGGGATAACTTCTGCACAACTTACACCAAATCTAAAACTTTTAAGGTTCTAGATCAGCTGGGTCTGCCCCTTGGGTATTATTATCTTTCTTTACGCTTTACCTCTTGTTGATTAAAGGCTTTAGGCAGAGAAGTGGGCTTTGGCTCTTTGTGGATCAGTTTGATGAAGAGCGTTACAACGATCACTTGGAAGAGTGCTGCCAAGATAAAGGCAAAGTAGTGCAGTTTGTCAATACTGTTGCTGTGGTAGGCAATGGTGGCAACGGCGATAAGCAAGGTCAACGGCATGGAGTGGCTAAGCCCTAACAAGATAGCTGAACGGTATCCTAGAATATTTTTAAAGACAAGGGCACTGACAACACGCATGGCGATCATAGCGGCCGTGATCATAAGTGCTTTAGCGATAAGACCGTCCATGAGCAGTGACTCCAGGTTGAAGGTAGTACCGATATAGATAAAAAAGACTGGGATCAAAAAGCCAAATCCATAACTTGCCAGTCGGTGAGGCAAGTCTTGTTTGTGGGGAAAAAAAGTGGGAATGAACATTCCGGCAATAAAGGCACCAAAGGCGAGTTCGAGATGCAGATAGAGCATAGCGGCTACGAGAATGAAAAGGATACCGATTGAGAGACGTAGGTCCTGTTCCTGGTTATCTTCATGCGGCATGAGTGCTGTCCCAACCTCTGGAAACCACCAAAATAGAAGTTGCAGTGCGCGAAACAGAAGGTAGATAATAAAGATAAAAAGAACGAGTGCACCCATTGATTTGAGAAATTCAAATCCAAAACCCGCTTGGAGTGCTGTAGATGTCAAGGTTAGCACCGCGATACTGATAACTTCGCCGATACCACCTGCCGTCATACCAAGTGTCAGCCAAGGGGTCTTGCCATACTCTTTGGAAAGTGTTACGACCAGCCCGACTGATATGAGCGGTAGGAGAACAATAAAGATCTTTCCTAGGTCAAAATAGAGCGTAAAACTGACGGAGAAGAGGTATAAGAGCAAGAGATAGGTCAAGATGCGCTTGATTAAGGCACTGTTGGTACGCAGCACTTTTTTAAGATCAACCTCGGTACCGGCAATAAACATCAGGTAGAGGAAACCAACTTCGGCAACAAGCTCGAAGAGGTAGTTATGCTGTAAATATCCTGCATAGGCAAAGATCGCCCCCAAAACGATCTCGATCGGAGTCGTTGGCATCTTAATGGTCTTCGCGATAAATGGCGAAAAGATCACTATTAAAGATAAGATAATAAGGAGTATAACATCATCAAACATAGGGATGATTATAGCCAAATCTAAAATTTTTTCAACTTTTTTAAGGCTATAAACATGGAGCCTAGAGCGTAAGAGCGTAAGAGCGCTTGCGTTTTTACTAAATATGGATAAAATAATTTGAGACATACATAAAGGCATAATTATGGATTTTCAAAAGAGCGTGAGGATGACCCTTCTGGTGACACTAGTGGTAGGAATTACCGCCTGTTCAAGTGGCCCTAAACCTGATGAGATTGATGTTGATGAAGATCTGAAATGTACACGAAATGGTGCACCGGCTCCGGAATGGGTCTGTAAAAATGTTGTCGGTGACAATATGCAGACGGCAGTAGGTTCAAGTACTTTTAGCCGTATTGGTGAAAACTTTATGCTTAAAGAGGCGACTGCAGACGGTCAAAAGGCGATACAAAAAGTTGTTTCTAACTATATCGAAGACCGTTTGGCTAGTTTTTCACGTCAGATCGGCGGTAAGGTGGCTGCAATGACGGACAGTCTCACATCGGATATTGCAGAAGAGATCAGTCAAATCAAGCGCGAAGACTATAAACAGATCAAGCTGTGGCGTAATCCTACGGACAGCTCAATAGAAGTGCTGATGGCGATCCAAAACAAGAATATCAATAAAGATGTGCGTCAGAAGTTGCTTCTTGTATTGAAGAAAGATGATGCTGTTTTTAAGGAGTATGAGGAGAATGACGGGGAAGATATCCTTGATGATCTTCTGCCGTTGGATTAAACTTTATTGACTTTTCCTTATAGTTTTTGTACATGTAATGCTCAAATAATGCCGTTTTATTAACGCTCTTTCTCTCCTTACACTCTGCCTTGCAGATGCCACGACACAGGGCTAAAGCCAGCGCTTTAATCCCTGTTCGGGTTGTTTGAATGTAGTTCTTATTTGTGTCGCAATAGCAATTAGAGCGTCAAGGAAGATAGAAGATGGTCAACATATTACTGCGTCCTGGTACAGCTAGAATCTACGGAGGCGTTTTGAAAGTCAAAGTCTTTGATAGTTCAAAGTGGTACTGTGACCGCCATCGTACTCTCTTTTTTTCCTCAAGGTTTTTTCTCTGTACGAGCAGAGAAAAAAAGTTGAATCCTAATGCTATGAAGTAATAAAAGAAACTCATTTATCTATCACGTTGAACAAAGAAGACTAAACCTAAAATGTTGAAGTTGATATTATATTGACCTCTCTTTTCTTTTTTTTCACCGCAAAACAAAGAAACAAAAAAACCTCTCGTGGACGGCTTCAGGCCTGACAGGCTGTCGGGTACCATCCTTCCAGTCGTTCTTTCACTAAAAACGACTAACTCACCTTCGGCAAAAGGTCTACGGCGTTGATGCTACGCATAACAATTCTGTTTCCAACCCTAAAAAAGTCAAGCAGTTGGCTTTTTCTTAACGGGTCTCATCTCTCCTTACCGTCTGCCTTGCAGATGCCACGAAAAAAGCAAAGCGGTAACGCATCTATTAACGTTAAAGCTCGCGCTTTAATTCCTGTCTGAATTGTTTGAAGGCAAATAGTTTATTGTGTCGGAAAAGCTCATGAGTTGGGCTTCAAACAAATATTGGCGTCTAACCGCCAATTTGCCCGGAAGCCGAAGTGCTTGTTAGTTTGATGAGTTAATAGTGCCGGAGGGTCTTGCCCTTTTCTTTTTTTGGTTACTTCTTTCTTTTGGGCACGCAAAAGAAAAAAAGTAACGTACTATTGCTATGAAGTAATAAAAGAAGTTTGAATGATCGATTAGCGATAACAGCGCAATACAGTGAAGTACTAAATGCCAAATGATGGCTGCAAAAAGAAAAGGTAAGTCGCTTACTTAGGCCTTTTTCGCTACATCAAAGCCAAGCTCTTTAAGCATCTCAAGATCACTCATCTTATCGCGTCCCTGCGTTGTAAGGTAGTTCCCAATCACAATAGAGTTAGCTCCCGCTTCAAAGATCTCATCTTGGCGATGGCCAAACTGCAACTCACGGCCGCCGGCGACCATAATACGCTCAGCATCAGGGATAGTCTCACGTGCTATTTTGATCAGTTCAAGCGCTTCATCTGTCGTGAGAGGGTTAGGTTGAAGCGGCAGAGCAGGGTTGTGGTGATAAAAGTTGAGCGGTACAGAAGTAGGGTTCAGGCTTTTGAGTGATTCCAGCATCGAGATGCGGTCCTCATGCGACTCACCCATCCCAAAAATTCCGCCGGTAATGAGTTTTAGTCCTGCTTTATTGACATTTTCGCAGGTCTTATAACGCTCACTCCAGGGGTGTGTTGTACAGACCTCCGGATAAAATGCCTCAGCTGTTTCAAGGTTATGGTTATAGGCTTTAATCCCGGCTTCTTTAAGCGTGAGAAGTTGCTCAACACTGGCCGTACCGTTACATGCTATCAGGCGAAGGTCTGGGACAACGGCAGTGACAGCACGGGCAACATCACATACAAATTTTAAGACCTTATGGTCTATCCCTTTGTTGGCGGTTACCAAACAGAAGCCAAGTGCGCCTGACGCTCTGGCTGCTTTTGCCTCTTCTATGATAGTGTCGATGGGCTTTTGTATGTAACGCTCAATATCAGCCTTGTACTTGACACTTTGTGAACAGAATTTACAATCCTCATTACAGGTGCCGCTGTTGATGTTGGAGATGGCACATAAAAAGATCTCTTTAGCCATTAGTTTGTCCTTTCAAATGAGAAATGCTGCTCATTAAACTCTTTAGTTTTTAGTTCTCGTGCATAGTAGGTGACATTAAAATGGGTATCGGTGACTTCAAGCATAGCACATTCGCTGACAGGTTTGTTGCGGGCACAGGCTTCTCCCGGGTTGAGAAAAAGGGTACCGTTTGTAAACTCACAATCAAAGTTGTGGGTGTGGCCATAGAGGACGATATCAGCATCTGGGGATAGAAAAAATGGCAGATGCATCAGTTTGAACTTGGTCTTGGCCAGTTTAAAGTAGTGGGGTTCTTGGACAAGGTTGTATCTGTTGTGCACTTCATGAAGATGAGCATCGTTGTTACCGTAGACAGCGACATAACGCAGGCCGCTGTTTTGTAATTGATCGAGCATCTCAGTCTTGACGATGTCCCCGGCATGTATTAAAAATTCTGCACCATTGGCAATAAGAAGGTTGATCACTTTTTGTGAGCGCTTCTCTTTTTTATGGGTGTCGGATAGAATTCCTATTTTCATATAAAGGTCCTACTTTTCCTCTTCTACAGGCGTACGGTCTTTACACTTAACACACTCAAAAACTTCTTTACCGCGGTAAGTACGTTGTGCTAACGCACCGCCACATCCCTCAACTAGACACTTCTTGTCAGAAGGTTCAAACTTGGAGATAAATTTACAGGTAGGATAGTCCTCACAGCCCCAAAACGGTCCACGGCGTGACTGGCGGTAGACCAGTTTTTTCCCACATTCAGGACAAGGGACTTTCGACTCTTTCTCTTCGACTTCCATTGACTTCGTGTTTTTACACTCCGGGTAATTGCTACATGCGAGGAACTTACCGTTACGACCATTTTTGATGACCATATCACCGCCACATTTGTCACATTTTTCATCGGTTGTCTCGACTTTAGGCGCTTCACCCTCTTCGCCTTCTTCAGCTAACTGCTCGGTGTATTTACACTTCGGAAAGCCGCTACATGCGATGAAATTACCGTAGCGCCCTGAACGAAGAAGCAGCTCTGAACCACACTGAGGACAGTTTCGACCCAGTGGTGTAGCCAGTTTCAGTGAGACGATCTTCTCTTTACCCTCTTTAACACGTTCAATAAATGGAAAGTAGAAATCACTTAACACTTTTTGCCAGTCTTGCCCATCATCAGCGATCTTGTCAAGAATCTCTTCCATGCTAGCTGTAAAGTTGGCATCAACAATATCAGGAAAGTGCTTTTCAAGCATTTCGGTGACAGTAAACGCAACTTCCGTTGGTGCTATCTGGCGTTTTTCGACCGTGATGTAGTTACGTGCTTGAAGCGTTGAGACCGTTGGCGCATAGGTTGACGGACGACCGATCCCTTCGGATTCTAGCTCTTTAATAAGACTTGCTTCTGAGAAACGTGATGGCGGCTCAGTAAAGTGCTGTGCCGGTTTGATCGTCTCGATCGCAATGTCTTGACCCTTTTCAAGTGTCGGTAAGAGTTTATCTTTGTCATCACTGCCGACAACTTTATAAAAACCGTCAAAGATCAGCTTGCGTCCGCTTGCACGGTACTCAGCACTTTCACTTGTAAAGATTATTGATTGCTGCTCAAAGATGGCATCATTCATCTGACAGGCTAAAAAGCGGTTGTAGATGAGGGTATAAAGTTTAAGTTCATCTGCTTTCAAAAAGGCAGCAGCGACTTTTGGTGTGAATGAGAGCACCGTGGGGCGAATGGCCTCGTGCGCCTCTTGCGCCCCTTTTGACTTTTTGTTATAGCTTTTAGGCTCTTTTGGAAGGTACTGCTCACCGTAGGTACTTTTAATGGTCTCACGAGCTGCTTCAACGGCTTCGGCTGCCATGTTGAGGGAGTCGGTACGCATATAAGTGATGACCCCGGACGTTCCATCAGGTGTCTTAACCCCTTCATAAAGTGTCTGTGCCAACATCATTGTCTTTTTTGGTGACATGGAGAGCTTGCTTGACGCTGTCTGTTGGAGTGTTGATGTCATGAATGGCGGCGGTGTTGAACTTTTACGTTGTTTAGTCTCTATAGATGTAACTGTAAACGACTCACCTTTAATGACGTTAGTGATCGTTTTAGCTCTCTCCTCTGTCTCTATAGAGAGTTTAGAAAGCTTTTCACCCTTGAAGTTTATAAGGTTTGCATCGATATTTGGAGCAAAGAGTGTATCAATCGTCCAGTACTCTACGGGAATAAAGGCTCTGATCTCACGTTCACGGTCAATTACGATCTTCAGAGTCGATGACTGAACACGACCGGCTGAAAGTCCTTTTTGGATCTTTGACGCCAAAAGAGGCGAAAGTTTATAGCCTACTATGCGGTCAAGAAGACGACGCGCCTGTTGCGCATTGACCTGATCCATGTCGATAAGACGCGGATTCTCCAAAGCTGCATTGATGGCTGTCTTGGTGATCTCATGAAAGACGATACGCGGCAGTGTCTCAGGGTCTTGTTTTGTGACTTTGGCAATAGCGTGCCCAACATGCCAACCGATTGCCTCTCCCTCGCGATCCTCATCGGTCGCGATAAAGATCGTATCAGCTTTTTTAGCCAGCTCTTTGATCTGCTTGACAATTGCAGCGTTCTCTTTTGCAACGCTGTATTCGGGTATTAGTGCTAGTGTCTCTTCGTCGATTTTAATTCCAAATCGGCTCTTTGGTAGATCTCGGATATGGCCCTTGGAAGCGATGACTTCGTACTCTTTGCCTAAAAAGTTTTTGATTGTTTTTGCTTTGGCAGGTGACTCGACGATAATAAGTTTCAAATAGGTTTCCTTGCAGTGTATGTCTTGTTTTTATGTATTGAATATACACATAAACTGTTTTCCTATATATAGTATAGAAATAAAAAAGTCTGAAAGTGTACCGAAAGAATTATTAACGATGGTGAAAGTGAAGGCCTTGACAGTGTGATTAAGGTGTGTAGAAGCTAGCGGTCAGAGGATCTGTTCTGATCTTTAATCGCCTGCGGGGAAATAAAGCGATTTAAGATGGCACTGCTTATTGAAATGCTTTTGGAATGACACGGCGCTGAAATTGTAACAGGAATTAAAACTCCCTAAATAAATTAAATACGATCCAAAAACATATCTGTGATGAGTGATCGGTTAAAAAGCGCAGCCTCTATAACTATAAGTCTCTAATACGTTTATAAAAGTCTCAACGACCAAGTTTGCATCGTCCGCCGTCATAAGATGATGACAGGGGAGTAGCAGCTGGGCTTTGAACACCTCTTCGGCACCAAAAAGTGAAAGTGTCTCATCTTTAAAGGCCGTGGTTTTATAGATGGGCTTGTTGCCGACCTGAACGGGAATACCTGCGTCAACCAACGCTTCATAGATATCTTCTTTGGGACAAAACAGTGCGGGAACAAGCGCAATTGGAAAAAGTGGGTTGGCAACGAGGGCAGACGCGTTCGGCAGCTCTATTAGACGGTTGGATGAAAGTCTGTCCAGATAGATAGTCTGAATCTTTTTCATAGCCTCTTCTCTCTGGTCGATGTCAGTTAAGGCAGCCAACGCCAGCTGAGCGGTTAAAGGGGCAAGTGTAAGGTCTTCCTCTCTGTTGACAATGTCATAGTTCCAAAGCTTTTTATATTCATAACCGCCCTGGGCTTTTTCACGAAGAGCAGCGGCTAAAGTGATATCGTCAGTCGCAATAAATGCACCGTTTGCAATTGATGACGGTACTAAGGTGTCAAGCGAATAGATAGCCAGTTTCGCCCCGCTTTTTTCTC
>JAQIBF010000142.1 GCA_027859195.1 Helicobacteraceae bacterium | reverse complement strand
GAGGGATAAAGAGAGCGCGCTTGCACACAATTTTCTATTCTCATAGCTATGGCTATGCGGCAAGAAAAGTTCTGCACAAGAGCATCTCTCTTTCTTCCCTCTGAGGTTGGCTAGGGTTTTTAGAGGTGCCCTAAAATATATTTGGAAAATAATATCGAAAAGAGAAGCGTTAGTGTGCAATAAACTGTATGTTAATTAGGCAGCAGTGATTATTTTATGCTCTATGGGGAGAAGAGACTTTGTGATGTCTTGGTGCGTGCGCGATTTCATCGTCTAAACATTCGCCTGCACGTTAGATGGAAACTTTCTGAGAAAAAATGGAGAAACTGTGCTCTTAACAACACCCTCTATGTTCATGTACTATAATTGCACCATATAAACAGAAAGCGATACTTGTGCAGACACCTTCCAGCAATACACAAAAATTTATTTTAAAACTTTTTCCCGAGATCATGATCAAAGGACCTTCGGCCAAACGACAGATGGTGGGACAGCTCTATGCCAACCTTGTTGCGGTCTTTCAACGTATTGACCCTGAGATCACGGTCAGAAAATTTTCGGACAAGATCGAGGTCGTTTCACCTATAAGCGTCGTTCCGGAAGTGAGAGTCGCTCTTGTCAATACCTCTGGGATCGAACAGGTCCTTGAAGCACTGCAGTTCAATGACATGGACAGCATCGACAAGATAAAAGTCAAAGTAGGCGAACTCATGGCCGAGACGATCGCGGGTAAGACGTTCGTCGTTCGGGTCAAGCGTTCGGGGACGCACACCTACACCTCTCCGGAGATAGCGCGAACAGTCGGCGGATACGTGCTGGCCCATACAGAGGCTAAAGGTGTGGACCTTAACAATGCAGAAGTTACGATCCGTCTTGAACTCATCGAGTCGCAGCTTAATGTCATCACGACCGCCTATAAAGGTCTCAGCGGTTTTCCGCTTGGCACACAAGGCGACATCCTCTCCTTGATGTCGGGCGGCTTTGACTCCACCGTGGCCTCGTACCTGACCATGAAAAGAGGGATCAGAACGCACTTCGTCTTTTTCAACCTCGGCGGCATGGCCCATGAGATCGGGGTAAAACAGGTCGCTCTCTACCTCTGGTCAAAGTTCGGCTCCGGCCACCGGGTTAAATTTATCACGGTCAATTTTGAAAGTGTGGTCGAAGAGATCTTCCGTTCGACCGCACCGACCTATATGGGGGTGACGCTTAAACGCCTTATGCTGATAGCCGCTGAAAAAGTCGCCGACACCATGGAGATAGACGCACTTCTTACCGGAGAGAGCGTTGCCCAGGTCTCCAGTCAGACCCTGCGCAACCTTGCGCTCATCGACCAGGTGAGTAACAAACTGATCTTACGCCCGCTCTCAACCATGAACAAACCGGAGATCATCAAGATAGCCAGCGAGATCGGTACGAAACATTTTGCGGAGAGCATGCCGGAGTATTGCGGTGTCATCTCGCAAAACCCGATCATTCACGGCTCATTCAAACGCATGGAAAAAGAGGCGAAAAAGTTTAACTACGAGGTGCTGGACAAAGCGGTAGAAGAGGCGCAGACTATCTACGTCGATGAGATCGTCGCTGACATCAACAAACTGGCAGCGGTTGAAGTGGTCCACGACCTTGACCCGGAGAAAAATGTTGTTATCGACATCCGAACGGAAGAGGATTGCATTGAGACCTCATGCCCATGTATAAAGATCCCTTTTCATCAGCTTAAAAGCGAGTTCGAAAAACTTCCCAAAGACAAAGAATACCTTCTCTACTGCGACAAGGGCATTATGAGCCAACTTCACGCCCAATATCTGCGCGATGACAAAAAATGCGATAACATCAAGGTCTATCGACCGTTGTAAAAAGTGTTTACTGCCTCTCGATGCGCAGCGTCATGCGCTCAATTACTCAATAAAACGACAATGACCACTGCCAGGACAAAAGAGATACTTTTCCAGATCACGACAGGGTTGCGTTCGTAGAGAGGGGGTCTGGTTTTGTTGACGTACTTTTGGTTGGGATGGCGAAGGTCGTAGATGAACTCGGAGAGCTCTTCGTAGCGGTCATTTGGGTCTGGTTGCAGGGCTTTTCTCAGTGTTTCATCGATCCATATCGGGATGTTGCCGTCATCAGAATAGAGAGAGGCGTATTTCAGTTTCTTCTGGGCTGCTTTCGTGGTGCAACGGGCGAGTTGTACGCCGTAGGGGAACTTGCCTGAGAGCATCTGGTAGATGATAATGGCCAGAGAGAAGATGTCAGAGCCTGGTGTGCCGACTTTGCCCAGAAAGTACTCGGGTGCAGAGTAGAGTGCCGTGCCTAACAGGTTCTCCTGCTCGAGACGGGTGTTGATGTCCACAATGCCCTCGACCCGCGTGGAACCGAAATCGATGATCTTAACCGTTCCGGTCGTGTCGATCAGGATATTTTCCGGTCTTAAGTCCTGATGGACCATCTCCTGACGGTGAAACGCCTGAATACCTCTGGCTATCTGCTCTGTCATCTCCCGTACCATCTCTAAGCTTGGGGCCGGGTTGTCGATCATCCACTGGGTCAGTGTCTGCCCCTCGATGAATTCTGTGACGTTATAGAGGTAGTTGCGCTTACGCGTCTGCAGGTAGGACTTGGCGACATGGGCACTGTTGATGCGTATGGCGATCCACTCCTCCATCAAAAAGCGTTCAAGGAAGGCCTTGTCGTCTTGCAGGTCGATGGAAGGGGTCTTTAAAACAACCGAAGTGTTGGTCTCATCGTCAACAGCGAGGTAGACATGGCTCCGGCTGCTGGCGCTTAGTTCGCGGACAATGGTGTAACCGTCGAACTTCATCCTTGCATCGAGTATGGGGGCAAAAGGCTTTTCGGTGAGCTGTTTATGGATCTCATCCACATCTTTGTTAGGCAGGGTGTCCACTCTGACAATCTGCACGGTCAGGTTGTCGTCGCTGCCTGCATCGTACGCTTTCTCGGCAATGGCTTTTGCCATCGCATCAAAGTCGTTACCGTTTTGCTCAATGATGTAGATCATAGAGTCAGCACTGACAAACTCGTAGATGCCGTCGGTCATAAAGAGAAAGAGGTCCTCTTTTTCGACTTGAAAGCTCTCATAGTCGGTGGTCACCAGCGAATCCATTCCCAGCGCACGGCTGAGGTAGCTTTTCTCTCTTGAGACCCAGAGGCGATGGTCTTCCGTTAACTGTTCGAGTTTCTTCTCGCGTAAGCGGTAGATACGCGTGTCCCCGGCATGAAAGATGTGGGCGGTCGTCGACTTGATAACCATGGCGCTGAAGGTACAGACATAGCCCCGGTCTTTGTCGTAGTGGTACTGCCCCTCTTTGCTCTGCGAATACAACCATGAGTTGACCGAATTGACAACACGTTCCGCCGACTTTTTGACCGACCAGGATTCAGGAGTACTGAAATAGTCCAGTAAAAACGAGGTGACCGAGGTCTTACTCGCAATTTGGCTTACATCACTGCTGCTGATCCCGTCTGCCAGAGCAATGGCAATACCTTTGGTGGTCAACTGCGGCTCTTTAGGTATATGAATGTCGTGAAAGTCCTGGTTGGTCTCTTTTCGACCTTTGTCAGAGTATTGACCGATGGAGATTTTGAGTTGATTTTGCATAGGGTAGTCTCTTTCGCCGCTTTGGGAGAGGATCGTCTCTGCCGGAAAGCCGGCTGAGACAGTAGAAAGTGGGTTGTCTATATTACCACGATTTGTATGGAAGGAACTTACCGTTCATCGTAATGACGACGCGGTCTCCCAGCGGGTTTTCCTCTTTGTCAATGTCCATAGAGAAGTCAATAGCGCTCATAATACCGTCGCCGAACTTCTCCCCGATGATCTCTTTGATCGTCTCACCGTAGACACCGACCACTTCATAAAAACGGTAGACGACAGGGTCTTGAGGAACGGTAAAGTCCCAGGTCTTGTTCGGGTACGCCTGCAGCGCTTTTTCGATCTCGACCGGCAGTCCAAGCACTTCACACACCCTTTCCGCAGGCTCTTTTTTGAGGCTGTTCATTCCAAGACAGGCTGAGGTCAGGAAAACGGAGCTAAGTCCGACTTTTTCAGAAAGCTCTTCCCAGCCTAAGCCGGTACTCTTTTTGGCCGCCATGATCTCTTCGGTCATCTCTATTTTTGTCATATTATAATCCTTAATGTGTGTATCTCTAAAAAACCTACTTCAGATGAGTAGGCTTTTGCAAAATGCTTTTAGATGAGCACCTTCATAGACAGAAGGTCTATGAAGAGCGCTCTTAACGACTAGACAAGCTTTCTTTTTGGACCTGTCTTGATGTGCGTCGCATACAGTGTCAGACCTGTAAATGCTAAACCGCCTACAAGGTTACCAAGTGCTGTCGGGATCTCATTCCAGAGAAGGTAATCAGAAACAGTGAATTCACCACCCATGATCATAGAGAACGGGAAGAGGAACATGTTAACAATAGAGTGCTCGAAGCCCATAAAGAAGAAGAGCATGACCGGCATCCACATAGCAATGGCTTTACCACTGACAGTTGTAGAGACCATCGCACCGACAACACCCATAGAGACCATCCAGTTACACAACATACCGCGAATAAAGATCGTGAACCAACCTGCAGCACCATGCTCTTTATAACCCAGGGTTCTTGCTTCACCGATGTGGGCCACTTTGTCCGCGATCGCGCCGCCGTCGATGGTATAGCCGTAGGTGAAAATAAAGGACATCATAAAGGCGACTGTTAACGCACCACCGAAGTTCCCCAAAAAGACAAGCCCCCAGTTTCTAAGCACCTGAGCGACAGTCACACCGGGACGTTTATCCAGCAAGGCAAGCGGCACAAGCATAAAGACACCTGTTAAAAGGTCGAACTGCATAAGGTAGAGCATAATAAACCCGACAGGGAATAAGACGGCTCCCAGTAGCGGCGAACCTGTTTGCATTGCGACCGTAATCGCAAAGATAGCGGCAAGTCCAAGGATCGCCCCTGCCATAAAGGCTCTGATCAGCGTGTCCTTAGTCGACATATAGACTTTGGACTCACCCGAGTCAACCATTTTAGTAACAAACTCTGTAGGCACTAAATAAGACATTTAAAACTCCTTTGATTACATAACATTTTTACCCCTTGATTTCATATCACAATGATATCGTGATCACAAAGTATACATATAGAAAAGCATTAATGAGCATGTTTATTGTATAAAAATTAGGCCATTCTTGTTAAATCTGGATCTACTCATCATGGCGGCCATTTTATGCGTGTTTAATAGGGAAGGTACCTAGAAATATTACTTCGATGTCAGGAGCAATGACTGTTTTATAGGGACGACAATAGAGATAATGGAGTAGTTGATATTGTGTAGGACGTGTTGTTGCTGCGATAGGTCGGTAAATCCGCTGATATAAGGATTAGCGGAGAAGAGAAAAAGTTTTAAAGCTGTGTAATCGTTATTTTTTTGGACTTTTCTTAGCCACAGGATTTTTTGCACTGACTTTTTTCACCATTTTTTTAATCGGCTTTGCTGCGGTTTTTGTACTCTTCTTTACAGCTTGTTTTTTTGGTTCACTTCTCTTGGCAACTGTTTTAGCAACTTGTGAGACTATCTTAACCGGTTTGACTATCTGGTCTGATGCCTTTTCAATGGTGAGTAAGATAGCTTTCGCCTCATTGAGTGCCTGTTGGGCCCTTTCGATTATTTTCAGCAAGTTCTTGTCGACCTTGATGCGGAACTTGCCATTCTCTTTAAGGGTGACGACTGTTTCATCTTTGATCATCTTATAAACAGTCTTCTCATTTTTGCCGATCAGTTTGGCATACTCTTTGACACTCATATTTTTCATCTGTATTCCTTTTATGCGCTTCGCTGAAGGTTGACATACCAGTCGTCGTTGTGGTAGCTTCGTTGACGCTTGAGGGTCAGTTGAAAGGCGTTGTTGTAGCACTTGACTTCATCGATGTGCTCTTCGGGGACTTCAAGCTCTTCAAGACAGTAGAGCTCAACATCGTCTTCACTGTAAATGTCCGGCCAGTCCCAGCCGCTGTCTAACGATCGGATCAAAAAAACATTATCTTTCATAGTAGGCTTCCCTAATTGTTTTTGTGCAAGCAGTATAAGGGTAGATAATATCTTGAGGATTACCGAAGTGACTCAGTTTGGAAACATAAAATAGAGTAGACCGTTAACAACCTTGATCAGATTGAAGAAGATTGTTAAAGGTGGACTCTAGCCCGTTTTATAGAGAGGAGTGAACTGTTATGCGACTGGTATATAACCGGTCGCAAATAAGATTTATGCGGCGTAGATCTCTTTTTCACGTGCAATAAGAATGTCAGCCAGGAAAAAGTAGGCCTCTTTCCATGCCTCGATGACGTCGTCCGTAGCTGCGTCGCCAAGCACATCTTTAACCGCTTGCAGCAGTGAAACACCGACCATTGGGTAGTGTTCAGCTTTAACAGTTGTCTTGACATGTGTCTGAGCCATCTTTTCAACAGCCTTGGAAAGCACGGCCAAATTGTCGATATTTGCTGCGTAAGCGGCAACAGCAGCTGCCAGTTTTTTATGCTGATCAGGATCCGCGTCTTTAAAAAGCGCTTTAAGCTCCGGATAGTTTGTGAACAAGATCTCATACATACGTGTAGTGATAGCCTCACCGTTGGCAGCGACCGGTGCTGCGGTTGCTTTTACGATTGCGATTGTTTTTTCTGACAGACCCATTATATTTCCTTGTGGTGTAAGTTTTTTTGACTCTCTTTATAAATACGTGTCTGTACAATATTATCAAACTAATGAGAATTATAAATCATATATTTGTATAAAAAATAGACAATTCGGATAACTTGCATTGAGGTTGATGAAAAAGTATCGGCGCTCTCGTATGAGAATGCCGAAAAGGTGTTTATCTGATTGTGCTGAGTGCCTCTTTGGTAAGCGCCGTGATCGACTTGAAGTCTTGTTGGACAAGTGCCTCTTTTGGAACGATCCAGCTGCCGCCGACGCAGATGACGTTCTCCAATGCCAAAAAGTCGTTCAAGTTGCTTAGACTGACCCCGCCTGTCGGACAGAAGCGCATCTCGCCGAAGGGGCCGCCGAAGGCTTTGAGTGCAGAGACGCCGCCGGCGACGGTTGCCGGAAAGAGCTTGGCGTGCATCAGGCCGCTGTTTTGTGCGAGCATCACTTCGGATGCAGTCGCAACGCCTGGGATAAAGGCGATCTTGTAGGCTTTCGCACTCTCTATCAGTTCTTGGCTGATACCGGGACTAAAGAGAAACCCGGAACCGTGTTCGATCGCTTGTCGCATATCATGAACATTGCAGACTGTGCCGGCACCGACATGCATTTCGGGCATTGCTTTGGCAATGGCTTCGATAGCCTTCAGCCCTGCCGGCGTACGAAGGGTTATCTCCATGATGCTGATACCGCCCTCTAAAAGGGCTTCCGCCAAGCGGAGGGCGTCATTTTCATCATCCAAAGCGATGACGGGGACAATAGGGGATATCTTCATTACGTCTAAGGCATTCATGCGCGCTCCTCGCCGGGCAGGTCAAAAATAGAACTGCCGTTTTCGGCACTGCCGACATTTTGGCGTACGGCTGCAAAGAGCTCACGGCCGAAGCCGTGCTGGTTGCCGCTGAGATCAACTGGAGCGATCTTCCGTTGCTCTAAAAGAGTCGCATCGACTAACAGGTTCATCGTACCCTCTTCTATATCCAGACGGATCATATCACCTGTTTCGACCTTGGCAATAAGACCGCCGTCCTTGGCTTCGGGAGAGAGGTGAATGGCGGAAGGGACCTTGCCTGAGGCCCCCGACATACGTCCATCGGTGATGATAGCCACTTTGAACCCCTTGTCCTGCAAGACACCCAGCGGCGGCATAAGACCGTGAAGTTCCGGCATACCGTTGGCCTTAGGACCCTGATAGCGGACGACGGCAATAAAATCACGTTCGAGTTCATCGCGTTTAAAGGCAGACTGGAGTGCCTCTTGTGATTCAAAGACAATGGCCGGGGCTTCGATAAAGAGCTGCGACGCTTTGAGAGCAGAGGTCTTGATCACACCGCGTCCGATGTTACCTTGTAAAAGTTTTAGACCACCCTCAACACGGAAGGGTGAAGCAGCACTGGAGATGACGCTTGTATCACGGGAGACCTTTGGTCCTTTTAAGAAGGTCAGGGCCCCGTGTTCCAGTAGCGGTTCGACAACATAGTTATGCAGACCTTTTCCGACAATAGTCTCAACATCATCATGCACAAGGCCTGCTTCTAAAAGCTGATGGATGACGACGCTCATACCGCCCGAGTCTCTAAAGTGGTTGACATCGGCAGTACCGTTAGGATACATCTTGCACAGCAGAGGTGTAACCTTGGAGATGGCGTCAAAATCGTCCCAATTCAAGACAATACCGGCGGCTTTCGCCATGGCGATGAGGTGAATGGTGTGGTTGGTCGAACCGCCTGTTGCCATTAGACCGACGATGGCATTGACAAAACTTTTCTCATTCAGGATCTCACCGATAGGTTTAAAGTTGCCCGAGATCTCTGTCATGCTGACAATACGTTGCGCAGCGCTTACTGTGAGGGCATCGCGCAAGGCGGTGTTGGCGTTGACAAATGAACTGTTGGGCAGTTGCAGTCCCATCATCTCAAGCAGCATCTGGTTGGAGTTTGCGGTACCGTAGAAGGTACAGGTACCGCTGCTGTGATAGGAGGCCGACTCTGCTTTGAGCAGTGTCCCCTCGCTTACTTTTCCTTGGGCATACTCTTGGCGTATCATCGATTTTTCACTGTTGGAGATACCTGATGGCATCGGTCCGGCCGGAATAAAGATGGCAGGAAGGTGACCAAAAGAGAGTGCGCCTATGAGCAGACCGGGAACGATCTTGTCACAGACCCCAAGATAAATTGCGCCGTCATAGACATTGTGCGAGAGGGCGATAGCGGTGCCCATCGCGATGTTGTCACGGCTGAAAAGGCTTAACTCCATTCCCGGCTGGGACTGGGTGACACCGTCACACATGGCGGGCACGCCGCCGGCAACCTGTGCAGTGGCTCCGACATCCATTACGGCCCGCTTGATAAGCGGCGGGTAGAGCTTAAAGGGTTCGTGTGCGGAGAGCATATCGTTGTAGGCGGTGACGATAGCGATGTTGGCAGCTGTATCATGCGAAAGCGACTCTTTTTCCTTCTCGTCCATCGGTGCCATGGCATGGGCAAGGTTACTGCAGCCGAGAGAGCTTCTGTTGACGCCGTGCCTCTTTGCTTTTTGGAGCCGTTCCAGATAGACTTTGCGGCTTTTTGCAGAACGTTTTTGGATATTCTCGGTGACACTCTGGATTATAGGATTCATCGGAAATAGACCTTTATATCGGTTTTCTCTTGCTGCAAGACAGCGCGGACCGGATACTCATATATGTCATCGCCTTTGATGACTTTTTGGTAGACAGCCCGTTTTTCCGGCCCTTCAAAATGAAGATAGAGATGTTTTGAACTCAGTATAGCTGAACGTGTTAAACTCATGCGAACATAGGGAACGCCTTCAGGCTCGATCGCGATACAGAGCATGTTCTCCTTGGCTTCAAACGCTTTTTCCAGGTTATAGTTATGCGGAAAGAGAGATGCCGTATGGCCGTCAGTGCCCATACCTAGGACAGTGACGTCAAAGGGCCAAAGTAACTCTTTGAGCTTTTGGGTGCACTGCTGCTGCGCGCTTTCTGCCGTAACGCCTTTACTATACATGCCGACAAAAGTTGCCTTGGCGGCTTTTCCTTGTAAGAGGTGCTCTTTGACAAAGTGCTCATTGCTGGCCTCATCTGAAGGATCGACCCACCGTTCATCACAGAGTCCAACCGTCACTTTTTCCCAGGGAAGGTCGATCTGACTCAACGTCTCAAAAAGTGGTTTTGGCGTACTGCCGCCGGAGACAAGAAGTGATGCCCGCCCATTTTGGCGGACACCCTCTTGAAGATTACAGGCAATATCCCGGCTAAGCTCATTAATGAGGGTGCTCTGTGACGTAAAGGCATGGACAAATTTACTCATCGTGCCAACTCCTTCCATCTCTTGCTATAAGTTGTATTGCAGCGCTTGGTCCGTCTGAACCTGCGTTATAGCTCTTCATCGGGGTGATGTTTTGTGACCATCCTTCGATGATCTTGTCTGCCCATTGCCATGCGGCTTCGACTTCATCAAGACGCATGAAGAGAGTAGGGTTGGACCGAATTACATCCAAAAGCAGACGTTCGTAAGCCTCTGGCTTTCGTTCGCTGTTGAGCGGAGAGTTGAGCTCAAGTTCAACCGGCTGCAGACGCATCTCTTTACTTAGACCGGGGATCTTGTTCATCAATTGCAGACGTATACTCTCTTTAGGCTGCAGGGAGATGATCAATTTGTTTTCAGAGATACATGCCCCCTTGTTGGCAAAGATGGAGTGCGGGACGGTCTTGTAATGGATGATGATCTCCGAGTTGCGTTGACGCATCCGCTTACCGCTTCGAATATAAAAAGGAACACCGTTCCAGCGCCAGTTGTCTATGTCAACACGTATGGCAGCATAGGTCTCGGTTGTACTGTTCTCAACCCCTTCACCTTCAAGGTAGCCCGGTGCGGGTTCGCCGTCGCTTGACCCTTTGTCATATTGGGCGCGAACCGTTTTCTGCTCGATATCGGCATAGGACATTGAACGCAATGAGCGAAGGACTTTGACCTTTTCGTCACGCACACTGTCGGCTTCGAGTGAACACGGCGGCTCCATTGCGACAAGGCAGAGCAGCTGCATAAGATGGTTCTGGATCATGTCGCGCAACGCACCGTACTCGTCATAGTAGCCCCAGCGTCCTTCCACACCGACGCTTTCAGCAACGGTGATCTGAATATGGTCAATGTTGTTGGAGTCCCACAGCGGCATAAAAAATCGGTTTGAAAAGCGCAAGGCCATAATATTCTGAACCGTGTCTTTACCCAGATAGTGGTCGATGCGGTAGATCTGACTCTCTTGAAAGTATTTTAAGACCTCTTCGTTGATAACGCGTGAAGATTTAAGGTCGCGGCCAATGGGCTTTTCGAGGACAACACGACTTTCGGGTGTGTTGAGTTCCCAATGGTCCAGTGCTCTACAGATGGAGCCGAAAAAATTCGGCGAGGTCGAGAGGTAGTTGACACGTTCACGGTCAGGGTATTCGGATAAAAGTGTTTGAAGATTCTGATAACTTGTCAGATCAGTAAAATCAACGACACTCAAATGGAGCTGTTTTTGAAACCGTTCGAATTTCTCTTCATTAAAGTGTCCCTCGGGTAAAAATTCCAAGAGTTTACTTTTGACAAGTGCAAGGTGATCTTCCTGGCTCATCTTCTCTCTGCTGACTGTAATAACGCGCGAGTTGACATTGAGATAGCCGTCACTGTATAAATAGCAGAGCGCCGGCATGAGCTTGCGAAAAGCAAGGTCGCCATGACCTCCAAAGATCACAATGTCACATAGGGTTTCTAATTCACTCATATCTGCATACCTTTCACCCCGAATTGGGGACTAGTTCTTTTCTAGGTCGTAAAAGTAGTTGGTCGCCTCTACAAAACCGTCAACACTGCCGCAGTCAAAACGTTTGCCTTTGAACTTGTACGCAATTACCATACCATTTTTTGCCTGTTCGCAGAGAGCGTCGGTGATCTGAAGTTCGCCGTTTTTCCCCGGTTTTGTTCTTTCGATGACCCGGAAAATGTCCGGTGTCAGGATGTAGCGGCCGATGACCGCGAGGTTGCTGGGTGCTTTGTCGTTGTCAGGCTTTTCAACCATGTTTGAGACCATGTAGACACCCTCTTCGATCATGTTGCCTTCGATGACACCGTACTTGTGCACCTCTTCCATCGGAACTTCCATCGTCGCGACGATACAGCATTTGTACTTGTTGTAGAGATTAACCATCTGTTTTAAAACGCCGTCACCGTCAGGATTGACACAGAGATCATCTGCCAAAATAACGGCAAAAGGGTCCTGCTCGCCGACCAGCATTCTTCCTTTGTAGATCGCATCGCCAAGACCTTTCATCTCGTTTTGACGGGTATAGGTAAAGGTACATTTGTCGATGATATTACGTATATCGCCGAGGAGGGCCTCTTTGGACGAACCTTCTATCTGGTGTTCAAGCTCATAAGAGATGTCAAAGTGGTCGGTAATAGCACGTTTCCCACGGCCTGTAATGATAGACATTACGTCACATCCAGCCTCCATTGCCTCTTCGACACCGTATTGTATAAGCGGTTTTGTCAGTACCGGAAGCATCTCTTTGGGCATCGCTTTTGTGGCGGGTAGAAATCGTGTACCGTAACCTGCGGCGGGGAATAAACATTTAGTAATCATAACTTTTCCTTCTTATTGTATATTGTATTTCTTTTATGTTAGATATGACCTTTAAGCCACATCATCTGATACGGTTGCAGAGTAACTTCTCTGCTTTCATCGACACGGTATGAGGTGAGCAGGTCATAGAGTTCTGCCCTGTATTCATCGGGCAGTCTCAAACTGACGGTCTCATCCGAGAAGTTGTGTATGGCCAGAACATGCTCTTTGTCTTGACAGCAATGCTGATCGACGATCAAAAGACGACTGTCCAGATCCAAAAACCGGAAGGTGCCGAAAGGGTTGAATGCGACCTCGCTTGTTCGAATCGAGATAAGACGTTTATAGCTGTCAAACATGGTTTTGGCAAGGGTTCCCTGCGTGGAGAGCTCGTTTTCCAGCCAGTCAATATTGTATTTTTCACGATTGATCGTACGGTTGACACCCGTATGTTTGACCCCGTCATGATAGTTACGCGAACCGACCAGAGAGTGAAAATAGACGCCGGGGACCCCCGGCATGACCAAGACGGAGGCCTGAGCAATCAGCATGCGCTTAAGGCGTACACTGTCCTCTGCATCCGGATGGGTCAATGCGTCGATATAGCTGCAGTTAAGCTCATAGGGAGACTCTGAACCGTCCTCTTCTGTTCTAAATGAGACAAGACCGCCATGCTCCTGTACGCTCGAGACCAGATAGTCGACCTCCTCAGTGGTAAGGATCTCTTTGATGGGGCGCAGACCGATACCGTCATGGCTGGCGGTGAAGTTAAAGAAACAGACCTTGTCATTTGGCAGAGTCAGTGTCTGAGCCCAAGCGGTCAAGGTCGTAGTATCGCCATGCAGGACGGAGTGTAGTAAGAGCGGCGGCAGGGCAAAGTTATAGACCATCTGTGCTTCATCGTCACCGCTTCCGAAATAGGAGACATTTTCATGATGGGGGACATTGGTCTCGGTGATGATGATCACCTCGGGCGCAACTTCGTGAAGCACTTCGCGCATTAGTTGAATAAGCTCATGGGTCTGGGGAAGGTGGACACACTCAGTGCCGACCTCTTTCCAGATAAAGGCGATAGCATCAAGACGGATCAGGGTTGCCCCTTTTTCAATGTAGTAAAAAAGAGCATCCAGAACATTACGCAAGACCCGATGGTTTTTGTAGTTGAGATCGACCTGGTCTCTGCTGAATGTCGTCCAGATATTATGGATCTTGCCTTCATTGTCTACGAATTCGCTTAGAACGGGTGTCGCACGAGGACGGGCCACTTTGCTCAGGTCGGTGGCAGGGTCCAACTCTGTAAAAAAATCTTTGAAGTAGGTGTCGCCGGAGAGGAAGGCTTTGAACCAGTCGGAAAACTGTGATACGTGATTGATGACCCCATCGACCATCAGACGGTAGTTGGCGCTGATGGTCTCGATCTCGCGCCATGAACCCAGATGAGGATCGACAGCGGAGTAATTGACGACCGAAAACCCGCTGTCAGACGATGACGGATAAAACGGGAGGATGTGGACAGAGTTGATAATGCCGTGCAGATGCTCCTCTAAAAAGTTGTTAAGGGTCTGGAGCGTGGCTTCATTGACACGGTTGACCTGGTCGCCATAGGTGATCAAGATGATGTCTTTTTCACTGAGGTGATACTCTTTTGAGGTAATACGCTGTTTGTATTTAAAGATAAGATCGATAATGTCATTGACGGCACGTTCCGCGATTTCCGGCGAGTAGAGTTTGTGCAAACGTCTGTTTATCGTGTGATCCGGGTCGGAAATGTGTTTCATGCATTGTCCTTTTTAACAACGTCTGCAAACTTCTCCGAAAAGTTAGGCATGACCGAACGAACGGTGATCCATGGTGAGAGTGCGGGGATACCCATAGGGTCTTGGTAGAACTCTTCTGCCGCCTCTTTGATGGCGTTTTCAAAGGCTTGAACGGCATTGATCTCTTTTTCGCGGTTGTAGTTGAGATCGTTGATCTTGCTGAGTGCGTTGTATTTTGAGATCTCAAAACGCGACTCTTGAAAGTAGGCCGCGAGGAGGGTCTTGAACGAAGCCTGAGAAAAGACAACCCCTTCTTGTGCCAGTACTCTAAAAAGTGTTTTAGCGATATCGTTGGCCATCTTATAGATGCCGTCGCCTGAGTCTTGATTGCCGAGCGCCTGGTGCTTATGCTCGTAGCTCTCCATGATCTCTGTCTGACAGATACGGCGGTTAGAGGTATTTTTATAGACCTCGCTCAGTGTCGAGACCTCCAGTCCCCACGTCGGTGAGATACTGATCCCCCGGCCTAATGAACGGATAAAAGAAAACTCGCCGGAGAGCGAATAGCGGAAACTATCCATGTAGTCAAGGTAGCGGTTGTTTCCATAAACCTTGATCAGCGAGTGGATCAAGGGCGAATAGAAGAGACGTGTCACACGGCCGTGGAGCTTGTCCGTGACGCGGGAGTAGAAGCCTTTGTTGAACTCAAAATCCAATGCCGGGTGGACAATAGGCAAAAAGAGACGTGCCGGGACCTCCCGTGTGTAGTTGACAATGTCACAGTCGTGCAATGCAAAAGCATAGGCCTCCTGATCGGTAAGGCCGTAGCCTATCATTGTCCAGACATTGCGTCCTTTTCCGGGTGTGTTCAGACCGGGAAACCCCTCAGCCGTCAGCTCTGCATAGAGCTCTTTGATACGCGGACCGTCGTTCCAAAGTACGTCGACCGGGCAGGGGAGTACGGACATAAGCGCTTTGACCTCTTCGAACTGTTCTTTGGTCGCCCGGTCTAGTCCCAAGATGATCTTGTACAGGTAGTTGACACCTTTAAGCTCTTCAATGATCTTGTGCATAGCCGGTGTTTGAAATTCCGAGTAGAGTGCCGGCAAAAGAAGGACCATACGATGACGTTTGCCATATTCGACTAATTCTGATTCCATATCCAGCAAGGATCGGTCTCCCAGTTTTTGCAGGGTTGTGATGACCCCATTTTGAAAAAAATCAGCCATTGTTCTCTCCTTGTTGAAGTGTAGATTCTATTAATATCATGACGATATCGAGCAGGTTGTTGTGTGTCGGTCCCGTGATGAGCAGTTCACCTGTCTTGGAAAAAAAGGCGTTGGAGTCAAAGGTCTCAAGATAGAAGGTCGGGTCGATCTCATGCGCGAGGGCATTGACGCGGCTGTGCGTGTCGATAAGCGCGCCTGCCGCCTCTGAATTACCGTCGACGCCATCGGTTGCAGCACTTAAAAAGGTGATGTCGTTTTTTCCCTCAAGCAGCTGCAAGACCGAGAGGGCGAGATGCTGGTTTCTTCCTCCTCTGCCTTCACCTCGTACATTAACGGTCGCTTCGCCGCCGAAGATGAAACAGTGCCGCTGTCCTCGGTAGCTCTCTGCTAAATCCACAAGTTCTTTCGCCAAAGTCTGCGTATCGCCTTCTATGGGTTCATCAGCGATAGTTGTGGGGATGTTATCGTTTTCAAGCAGCATCTTCGCCTTGTTAAGCAGATGGGTGTTGGAGCCTAAAACAAAATGTCGGACCTTCTCAGATTCTGATTTCGGTGTCTCTAAATGGCCGCCTTCACTCCCTTCCGCTAGAAACTGCCGTACACCCTTGGGTATTTTATCAAAGAGGTCATGTGCTTTCAGGGCGTCTACGGCATCACTGAAGGTCGTCGTATCAAAATAGAGCGGCGCCGAGCCGATGGCATGAAGGTCGTCTCCGATGACATCGGAAAGAACAAGAACAATGCCTTTGGCTTTTGTCCCTTGCGCCAGTTTCCCGCCTTTGACCTGTGAGAGATGTTTACGCACACAGTTCATCGCTCCGATGGGCATGCCGCCTTGCAACATCAACGAAGTGGTTGCCTGGAACTCTTCAAGAGTAATTGGAGATTCCGGGAGTTCGACGAGCGCCGAACTCCCGCCTGAGAGAAGATAGATAAAAAAATCATCTTCCTCCAGAGAAAGGAGTTTTGAGCGCAGCGCGGTTGCCGCTTCGATGCTCTTTTTCGAAGGAAGAGGATGGCTGCTTTTTATATATTGGGTATGCTGCTCCACAGCAGTGTCTTGATAGGCACCGACCAGGAGAGCACTCTCTATCTTTGCATTTAAAAGTGACTGCAGGGCCTCGGCCATCGGCACAACGGCTTTGCCCGAACCGAGCAGATGGATTTTTTTATAGGCTGAGAGGTCGATATCGGCCTCTTGCACGGTAAAGACCTCGTCCGCGTAACGGCACTGCTCTTTGATGAGGCGTTGCGGTTTTATCTCCTCTATCAAGGCATTGAAAACGGTGTGTAATGTGTTTTTTTTAGACATGAAAATACCCTTTAAGTACACTGTTCCAACCCTCAGGTCCTGGAAAAGGTGCTTTGATCATGCCGTCAATATAGCAGTCAAGATAACTGCCGTCTTTATGGGGGATCAATACAGGAAGGTCAACGCTTTTGAGCATAGTAAGATCATTGGCACTGTCGCCGAGGGCAATCGTGTCGAAGCGGATGTCGTGCCACCTCTCTTTATAGAGATCGATCACTTCTTTAATGGCAGACGCTTTGTCCTGTCCCTTGGTGATAAGGTGGTGAAAACGTCCCCCTTTGACAACGTCAAAGCCGTCTGCATTTGCCATTTTTGTAAGTTGTGACAACTGCGCTTCATCATCAATGAGGAAAGGTTCGCTGAAGTGACGCTCTTTGGCACGTTCTGCATCAGCAACACTTAGGCCGGTATAGAGAGCGACCTCTTCGATGCTCATGTCGCTAAACCCGCGGATCTTGACCGATTTGGCGTAACGGCTAAAGGCTTCTCTCGTCTCGTCATAGAGTTTTCCCAGTGCGATCATCTCAAAGCCTCCATTCTGCGGTATAAAGATACCGGCACCGTTTTCAATAATAAACGGGGCCTTAAGACCCAAGGCCTTCTGGAGTAAGATGACCTCGCTTTTTGTCTTACTGGTCACGATAACAAGGGGGATGTACTGCTCTTTAAGATATTCCAGCATAGGGAGTGCAGGCAGAAAACTGTAGCTGTCATGGTCAAGCAGTGTACCGTCGAGGTCGGTAAATATCAATGTCTCATTACTTAGTTTATGTGATAACATGAAAACCAGTATAGCTTGAAATGAGTGCTTATATGCTATAAGTTTGTATATAATTTATACATTTTTACTCTTTTGGTGTTCAAAATTTGATATAACTCTGTACGAAAAGAAAGGTTTAGAAATGATAGTAGTGCATTTTGATATCGGAGTGGTTACTGCTTTGTCTCGATTTTGAAACATAAAGGGAAACAATAGAAGTGTCTCTTGTCAGGAACAAGAGCATCGGTCTATTTTTTTGTCAAGCTGTTTTCATCTAAAGGCTGTTGATCCCTGTTTTGCAGAGATGGTTCGATTTGCAGGCGGAGTGCGTTGCGCAAGGCCTTGGTAAAGCTCTTGCTCAGGTGCAGGTCATTGATGGCGATGGTGCTCATTTCGGAGGGGATGCTTTGGTTAGTCATAATATCATGGATCAGCGTCATGTTGTTTTTGTTGGAAGCAGCGATCTGTTTGTATACCTCTTCCATCGCCTCAATCGTCTGGTCGTTGTTACACACGTTTTCAAAGACTTGCACACTGTTGAGGATCTGATAACGCAGGTTACGTAAAAAAGTCTGTTCCTCGCTGCTTTTGGCATTGTAGAGCAGTTCTATGTCGTAGAGCATATCTTTGATGGTTTTGGCGGCTGTCGCAAGGTAGGCGGTCTTTTGTGCTACGATATTGAGATGCTCTTGAAAACCGGCTTCCGTATTTTTTTGTGAAAGCAGCGAAATATAACGGAAGATCTTTCCCTCGAGAAGACGGATATGCTCATAAAGTTTATCGTAGGTGAGCTCCATGTTCTCCGGGTACCGGTCGAGTATCTTTTTAACAGAAACTCCTTTTTCAAGTGCTTTTGGCGGCGGAATGTTGATAGCCAGCAGTGCAAACTCTTCTATTTTCTTTCCAAGATGTCGTACCTCGTTTTTCAAAGCGTCCAGTGCGACATCGGGAATATCAACAGGAACCTTGTAGAGATATTTGGTGACGTGCTCAGGCTCTTTTTTGAAAAAACGCTGCAGCCACTGTGTCAGGTGAGAGATAAAAGGGTACCAGAGCGCAACGCCCATAACATTGAAAAGAGTATGAAATAGGGCGATTTGGATGACGGTGTCGGCTGAGGGCATGATATGAACAGCCATCCAGACAAGCGGCTGCAGAGCAAGCAGGGCGACAAAGCCTGTTGAGAAGTTGAAAAAGAGGTGCGCAAGGGCGGTGCGCTTTTTATCGGAGGTCCCGCCAAAAGAGCCGAGAACAACGGTAATAGTGGTCCCGATATTCGCTCCGACAACAAAGGCTGCGGCGGCTTCGATACTTATCAGTTGGGCGAACAGAGCACTCTGGACGATGGCAATGGCGGCCGAACTGGCCTGGATAACTGCGGTGATGCCTAAACCGATTAAGGCAAACCAGTAGATATTGTCCGGGCTATAGCTGGCTATGTTAAAACTTTCTGCAAAGGTGGAAAAACTCTCTTTCATCCCCTCCAGACCAAGAAAGATCAGTCCAAAACCTACCAGAGCGCCAAAGTGGCTTTTCCAGCGGCTGTTCGAATCTGTCAAGATCCCGCCAAGTCCGCCGATACCGATGAATAGATAGGCGATAAGCTTAATATCCATCTTAAAACCGACAAGACCTATGATCCATACGGTCAAGGTCGAACCGATGTTCGAACCAAAAAGCATCGCAATAGCACTCTCAAGGTTGATAAGCTGTGCCCCTATCAGTGAAAGTGCCATTAAGGAGACAATAGAAGAACTTTGAAAGAGGGCGGTCGCGGAGAGACCGGTTAAAAGACTTTTAAAGGTGGTACTGGTCGATTTCTGGACCCTGCTCTTAAACGCCCGTCCGGCAGAAGCTTTGACCTGCGCTTCCAGGTAGAGCATGCCAAAAAGAAAGAGACCGAGCCCTGCGAACGCTTGGATCCAAAGAGAGAGGTGTTCCATCTATATTTTCTCCAATAGGAAGTATGACAACACAGGGTATTGAATTGTCATTTTCTTTATTGTAACGTAACAGAGAATGAGGATTACTGTTTTTTAAGCGCAAGCTCACTTTTTTTAATGACCAGCATCTCATAAACGCTGATCTTGGGAAGAGACTCTTCTATGAGTCTGTCAAGTCCGGCATCTTTGCCTTTGATCTTTTCTACGTCTTCATACCCTTTAGGTGAGATCTCTTGCAAGGCAATACTAAAAGATCCTGCCCAGACTAAGAGCAGCATGACCCATACAGTTTTTTTGGCACCGGCATAGACACCGACAAAGTGAAATAGAATACTCAAGAGTATCGCTACCAGTAAAATGATCGTCAGACTCATTTGTTTATCCTTTCGCCTCGCGGCTGCATCTTGACACCGCTATCTTCAAACATCTTGTCGCCGAAACTTTTGACACCCCAGGTACCAAGTACCATTAATAAGATGACTGCCAAGAGGATTAACAGCGCAACAGCGTATTGCTTGACTACAGCGATCATTGCGCAGCTTTTTGCTCTTCAATATCGTCGCCGATAAAGTCAACACATCGTGAAGTATGAAAGCCACGGGTATGGTTGTCGGAAACAAAAAGGTCGCCTTCAAGACGCCACTCCAGATTCTTGGAGATTAAGACTGATCGTGAGATGGTACGCTGCATCTTGTTTTCGCAGATGATCGTGCCGCCCTCGTTAAAGATCTCTTTTACGCCATCCATACGCGTGGTTGTCATGTAGTAGTGAATAGAGATCATGGTGACCAACATCATACTTACACTGATCATCCCGCGTTTAAAAGCAACACGGGGCATAAAACCTCTAGTCGTTACAAAGGCGGTGACAGTTAAAAGAAAGATCCCGATAACGATATAGGCGATCTCTAATTCAAAAAAAAGTTCCATAAATATCCTTTAATTTACACTATAGTTGGGTTCCCATGCTTGAAATGCAGGGGTGAAATACTCGATGCGGACTTTTTTAAACTCGCGTGACGAATAGAGCGGCATGTGTGACTTGGCGTCGATCTCTTTTGCCATCTCTTCAATAATGCCGTTGGTCTCTTCCGTCGTTTTACCATGCACCATCGTAAAAAGGTTATAGGGCCAATTGGCATATTGCGGACGAAGGTAGCAGTGACTGACAGCACTGAAAGCGGCTGCTTTTTCACCGATGGTTTCGCCGTTTTCTGCATCAACATCCCAGACCACCATGGCATTGGCGTTAAAGCCCGCTTTTCTATGGTTCAAAATAGAGGCGAACCGGCGCATGATACCGGCCTCCTGCAATTCTATCAAAATTGCGAAGAATCTCTCATAGTCGATCGCAAGTTCTTCAACAATATTTCTAAAGGGCTCGCTCTCGATGTTGATGTCGTGTTGTGCTCTTTTAATGACTTCGTAGTGAAGCGGGGTCAGCTCTATGTCGCGGTGTTTGACCTTTTTGACCTTCTCTTTTTTCTCATCCTTACCGGTGGTATTGAGTTTAACCGATATCTTAAAGAGTTTCAGTGTCGGAAGCATGATGTAATCTTCAGCCTCAGTCGCTTTTGCCAGGATCTCTAATGTTGTTTCGAGACCCAGAATCGAATCCGGTGCAACGGCCAAAGTAAACCAGATATTGAAATCGTGATTGCGCTCATAATTATGCGAGATGCCCGGATGCGAGTTAATGATCTCTACGGCGGCATCGATCTTCTCTTCTGCAATTTTAAAGGCCACTAGAGAAGAGGTATACCCTAAACGTTTTGTGTCAAAAATCGCTGAGGTCTGGCGTATGATATTGTTTTTTTTCTCTTCTTGCAGGATGAGAAGGACTTCATCTTCACTGATACCAAACTCATTGGCTATCGCTTCAAAGGGTTTGGCAACCAATGGAAACTGTTTTTGAATTCTTGAGAGGATCTCTTGCTTCATCGTAACTCTTTACAATTAGATTTTTTTATGTTTATGATTGTAATATCTTTTGATATGTAATAGCTTGATATGGGTCAATTGACCTGCATCAAGAGTACGGATGACAGATTTTGGATATGCTAATGCTTCGATTACAAGGAATGGAAATTGAGTTACTTCCCGGCATTTATAAAACTTGACAATAAAAAAGTATTGATCGTCGGCGGCGGGCATAATGCCTATGAGAAGCTCGATCATCTGCTGGACTTCACGCATGACATTACTGTTATTGCACCTGAACTTTCAGAACAGATGCAAAAACGCATTGCCAAAGAGGCTATCACGTTTGAACAGCGTAGATATGAGAGCGGCGATATTAAAGATTTTGCCGTTGTCGTTGTTGCGGTCGATGACATCCCTCTGCAGGCTGAGATATTTCAGGAGTCAAAACATTACAACTGCCTTTGCAATGCCGTCGATTCGGTGGATTATTGCGATTTTATCTTTCCCTCTTATATCAAGAAAGATGACCTTACAATTGCCGTATCGACATCGGGTGCATCACCGGCCATGGCAAAACATCTCAGAATGTTTTTACAAGAGATCATTCCAGATGGTGTTTCCGAATTTTTAAAAGAGATGAAAGCACTGCGAAGCACGATGCCTAAGGGAAAAGAACGAATGCAAATGCTTGATAAAAAAGCAGAAGAGTACGTAAAAAATCTTAAACACGGAGAAGATGATGACAGTTAAAAAATGGTTGATAGTTGGGATGATGTTCGCATTTTTAGTCATGGGCGTCCTTTCAATGCAAAGGGCTGTTCCTGATGCTAAAAGCGAACGTATATATAAAGAGCTAAAAGTCTACACCCCTTACACCCTTGAAAAAAGGATAGGCGGACTGACTATCGTCGACAAGCGTGATGGCAGAAAAGAGAAACCGAGTGCGGCTGAAGTGCTTCACCGTTTAGACGAGCTTGAGAAAGAGTGGGGTGCAGAACATCTTAAAATAGAGAACAGTGATCTTCTCGTCTTAGGCGATAATAATCAGACGATAGTCAAGATCTTTATTGAGACGCAAGAAGAACGGGAGTTTTTACATAACTTCTTTGGGCTCTAACCAAAACGAATAGAGAAGTGCTGTAAACAGCAGCACTAATGTGATGCTATAGAGAATAGTGTAACTGAAAAACTGCAAGACAATCCCGCCTAAAATTGAAAAAAACATCCCTAACGAGAGTATATTGGTCTGCAGTGCAATATATACCGGTCGTTTTTTAGCTGGCGCCAGTGCCAGAATCAGATTACCCGAAGCGATGCGGTTGCCATCAATAGCTGCCCCTATGAGAAAGAAGATGATCATATATTCATAGAGGGATGTCGATGTCATGGCCATTACAATAGCGGTCATTTGCAACACTATAGAGATATGCGCTGTCTGTTTGTTAAGCCCTCTGCCGCTGAGCTGACCCCATAAAAGATTACTGAGCATGGCACCTGTCATCTGCATTGTGATCAGCGTTCCGATGGCAACCCCGTCAAGACCGATCTTTGCCTCTGCATCCAAAATGATAAAGGGCAAGGCAATCATGTAGCCATAGGCTAAGAGAAAGGTCGTTAGCAGGAGTTGCAGCTTTTTATCGCTTTTTAGAAGTGCGAAAGAGTTGTGCAAAAACGCGCTAAAGGAGTCCTCCCGTTGAGCAACCTCTTCTTTTATCGGCTCGTGCACACTGCCAAAAGCGAGGTAGCCTAGAGCCATCACAAAGGAGCTGATGATAAAGAGATAGCCAAAACTATAGGGTGGCTCAAACATCTCTAAGACAAGCGCTGCCATTGCTCCGCTGATCAACCCGCCGAAGGCACTGAAAAACTGTCTGTAGGACATTGTCTTACCCCGGAACTTATGGCTAAAGATCTTTCCGATGATCTCCTTAAAGTAGATCGCACCAAAGCCTGCACTAAACGAAAAGATAAAGAGGCCTAAACCAATTGAGAAGAGGGTGAGGTCAGGGTGGTCATCGCCAAAGACGATAATGGCGGCACCGATAAAAAACCATGCCAGAAAACGGATGAAAAAGACACGACGGAGATACGGAAGCATCAGGGCGTAGCTCTGTGCCTGAAAAGCGGCAAAAAGCTGTACGATGATGGCTCCGCCGCGCAGAAGTGCAGCAAAAAAACCGACTAATAGAGAGCTTCCGCCAAAGTAGTTGACAATCAGCGGCAAGATCGTTGAGGGTTCGGCAATGGTTGTCCCGATGGCCAGGAAAAAGCCGTGTAAGATGTTTTTGATGTGGTTGGAAAATTTATCCATTGAGCATGTCGAAAGCCTCATCAACGCTGGATGCCTTATTCGTTACGAAAAGATAGACCGCTGCATTTAAGACGGCAAGTTTTCTATACTCTTGCGAAGGATCAGCCAGCTGTTTAAGGGACTCCTCAAGTGTGATCGACTCCCACGATTTATTATAGTGTATGCCGTAATATTCGGGGTCAATAATGAACTCTTCGACCGCACCATCATTTGAGATCCACAAACGCCCTTTGCTGAAGAGTTCCGGTGTCCCTTCATTGCCTTGAATGAGCGCCAACCGTTTGTAGCGGTCTGAAAAGATCTCGACATATTTTTTGAGATAGGGTTTATGAAAGATACCGGTGATCGCGTAGTCGCTCTGCGCGATACGAGGCAGTTTTTCGATGGTATTAAAGCCGGTGCGAAGGCCCAAACGCATGCGGACCTCTGTTAATTTGTGCAGGGCATTAAAATATTTTTCACGATCAAAATAATGGATATTGTCACCTAGAACACTGTTTGTACAGATATCTTTGATGGTGATCCCCCCTTTTGCCGGTGTGAGCTCATCTCCGACAACCACAAGGTTTAAACCGCTCTCTTCAAGGACTTTAGCGACCAGAGGGAAGATGTACGGATTGTTAGCCTTGCCGTCAAAGGGATAGCCCAGCTCTATGGAGTTGTCAACTTTTTGATGGGTGATGTAGCTATCGCACATCGCTATAGCCCCTCTGAACTCTGTAGTCGTCTCAGGTTTGAGCCGCCACCCCAGTAAAAATGCCGCGATCTGTTCACTGTGGACACTCTGATCGAGTATCTGACGCATCATGTCTTCACTCTCTTCAAAGCTGAGATCTCTGTTGCCCTTCCGACCTGTGCCGACGGCATGTATATATTTATGAAAATCCATAATCGCTTTTCCTTATAAGGGTCTTTTATTGATCAAGTGTAACAAATAGTGATGCAAATATACTTGATTTATATCATATGCCATTGTAAGAGGCCTTTAACAAATTTAAGTTATGATTTAATAGAATAAAATAGAATTATAAATTGATTTATATCAAATTTACACTTTGATGATTTCATTATAATTTTACACACAACAAAAGGAAACACAATGAAAAAAGCACTGATTTCAGGTCTATTGATCTTAGGTATCTCTTCGTTAGCATTTGCAGATGGCGCGGCTGCGTATAAAAAATGTGCTGGCTGCCATGGTGCGGCTGGTGAAAAAGTTGCCCTTGGTAAAAGTAAAGTTATGAATACGATGTCAAAAGCGGATATCGTTGCTGCTCTTAACGGGTACAAAGATGGAACGTACGGCGGTCCGATGAAAGGCGTTATGAAAGGGCAAGTTGCTGGACTAAGTGATGCTGATATGCAAGCCATTGCAGATATGATCGGTAAATAGCTAACAAACTATATTCTCCCAGGCAGCGTTCATGCTGCCGACCAAGCTTCTCTGCTCACAATCAAAATTATTATTTAAAATTTCAGCTCTTTTGCCCTTGATACAAGTCATAAAATCATTTTAATGTTTTTTATATACTATAGTGATATTTAAAAAGGTGTTTGCATGGATTTTACGCAGCCGATAGAGATTGCAAAAAACATTTACTGGGTCGGAAAGTACCTTGAAAATGATCCATTTCAGTGTCATCCCTATTTCATTGAAAATGGAGATGAGTCCGTTCTTATCGATCCGGGCTCGATGTTGGAGTTTGATATGGTTGTAAAAAAGATCAACACCATCAGTTCAATGCAATCTGTCAAATACATCATCCTGCACCACCAGGACCCCGATCTTGCAGCGGCAGTACCGGAGTTTGAAAAACTGATCAACCGCGACGATCTGCTTGTTGTCACTCATAGCCGGATGGTGCCGTTGGTAAAGCACTACATGATAATGTCAGACTATTACGAGATAGACAAACGGGCATTTAAACTTCACGCCGGCGAACTGCAGCTGCAATTTCTTACAACCCCATATTGCCACTCACCGGGTGCCTTCGTCTCGTATGAACCTGTGACAAAGACGCTTTTCTCCGGCGATATCTTCGGTGGTATTGAAGAGTCCTGGGAGTTCTATGCACAAGATGACTATTTTGACAAAGCCAAGCAGTTCCATGCAGAGTATATGCCCAGCAAGGACATCTTTAATTATGCGCTCTCAAAGATAGAGACCCTGGACCTTGAGCTTATCGCGCCCCAGCACGGTTCTGTTATTCAAAAAGAGCAGATAGCACCTTTGATAAGGCAGATGAAGGCACTTGAATGCGGTCTCTATATCGAAGAGGGCTATCATGAGCAGCTTATCGATACTATTGATGCTTTGAAGCGAAAAGACAGTGCGCTTTTGGAATCGTTAAGCCATTTTCAGATCTTGATGGACACGATGCATGAAGCGGTCATTGTCTCGGCAGAGGACAATACGATCATCGATCTCAATGCCGCAACTGAACATATCTTTACTGCCACAAAACCGGAATTTATGAAGAGAAAGCTGCTCGATATTGTCTCTAAACATGGTTTGAAACCTTTTGAACAAGCGCTGCTGATGGATCAGTTCGATCCATTTGAGGTGACATTGACCCGCCAAGACGGAGAGGAATTTCCCGCCTTGGTCGGCGGACGCAAAAGTCACCGTGACAATCTTCCCGTCCGAATTACGACGGTTATCGATTTGAGTGAGCTCAAAGAGAAGGAGAGCCTGCTGTTTCAAAAAGCGAAGATGGCAGACATGGGGGAGATGATAGGCAATATTGCCCACCAATGGCGCCAACCGCTTTCGATGATCACGATGATAATCGCGGTGCTGAAAGAGAAGAGTGCGCGCCGGGTGTTAAAAGATGAAGAGCTTGGTGCCAAGCTCGGTGAGGTGGAGACAAGTATTCAGTACATGTCGGGAACCATGGATGACTTTATGAGTTTTTACCGGCCTAACAAGACAAAAGAAGATTTCTGCATCTCCCATGCAGTCGAAAGAGCAATTGAGATCCTCAACCCCGGTCTGCGCGAGAACTGTATTGCCTTGGCCTTTGCGCCAAGGTGTGACTTTTATGTACATGGTTACATGAACGAATACACGCAGGTGCTGGTCTCTATGCTAACAAATGCGAAAGATCTTTTGATCCATAGAAAGGTGAAACTCGCATACATAAAGATCAAAATCTCTGAAAAAAATGGGCGTGTTATACTCGAGATCATGGACAATGCCGGCGGTATGAAAGGGAAAAACCTAGATCGTGTCTTTGAGCCGTATTTTACTACAAAACACAAGTCATCGGGTACGGGGCTTGGTTTGTATATTTCTAAAATGATTATTGAAAACAGTATGAACGGAACACTGCGTGCTGAAAATATGGACGAGGGTGCCAAATTTACAATAGAGATGGAAAGGGTCGTGCCAAATGAATGAGAAGATCAGTGATATATCGGTCTTGATAGCCGAAGATGAGAAACAGCTTTTAGACACCATGGTCGAGTATCTGCAACTTTTTTTTGAAGATGTCTATACGGCTAAAGACGGTTTGAATGCGTATCGGATCTATGAGAGCAAAAAGCCGAATATCATCATCTCGGATATCAATATGCCCCATTTGGATGGGCTCTCTATGATAGAAAAGATCCGTAAAAAAGATAAAGAGACAAAGATCATCATCATGAGTGCCCATTCAGAGAAAGAGAAGTTGATTCAGGCCATAGAACTGCACCTGGTCAAATACCTCATAAAACCGGTGCAGAGCGATCTTTTAAAAGAACTGCTGCTCTCTCTGGTCGATGAACTGCGTCAAAATTCGGCTCGGATCTATCTGAAAGAGGGGCACTTTTGGGATAAAAATAGTAAGGTGCTCTTTAAAGACACAGAGGTGATAGCATTAAAAGAGAATGAGAGAAAAGTAGTTGACCTGCTTTGCTCTCACGCCAACCAGACAGTTTCGGTCTTTGATATCTATAATCATCTTTATGAGGATCAGCCGGAGCGGGACTTTTCGTCCAACGCGGTAACCTCTCTGATGAAAAGACTGCGCCCGAAACTGCCGGCTGAGACTATTTCAACGGTCTATGGCGTCGGCTATATCTTGCATACCCGCTGAAAGTTGCAAAGATTTGTCAATTGACAATGTTTGACAGATTCTTTTTCTATACTTTCTGCAGAGGTGACCCTTTAAGATTCAAAGCCTTAAGACAAGAACGAAATGCCTTTTCGCACCTCTACCCTTCAAAAAAAACTTTTATGATAGTAAAGTCTCTATGATCTTCAATCTATTTATGATCACTGCTTGCAGTCCATAAGCTTTACAGCTCTCTACTAATCATCTTCGTATTTAAAACTGGACTAAGTGTATTGTGATAGAGCGCTCTCTTCGATGACCTCACCACTTTCCAATTATGTTATAGGATTTTCACTTAACAGATATGTTTGACAACATTTGACAAACTCTTTATCTATACTTACTTTAAGAGGTGCAGACAAAGCCTACATTTACTCCTAATAAATGTATTCTGCATTAAGACTGAGATCCTTGAGAATTAAGCTGATTATTGAACTAAGAATTGGTGCACCTCTGACCTACCACTAAAAATCCTCATCCAAAGCCTAAATAGATCTTGTATGAACAATGGCAAAAAAACAGGGTCATACACTTTTTATGCTCTCCTCTATAGCTTGACACGATTTGACAATATCTTTCTTTATACTTATGTATAGAACTGCAAAAGGACGATGATGTTAGAAGAGATCTTAAAACGTGATGGAAAGAGTGAAGCGTTTGCTCCCTATAAAATCGAAGACGCGATTAAAAAAGCGTTTAAAAGTGAGAATGTAACGTATGATAGAAGTCTGTTTTTTCGTGTTCTTGACGGCCTTAAACCCAAACGTTTAGCTGCCGTTGAAGAGGTCCAAGACCTTATAGAGCGGGAACTCTATAAAGCCCACTATTTTGATGTCATGAAATCGTTTATGCTCTACCGTCTGATGCATAAGATGACGCGTGAACATACGCATGGTTTTAATGACGACACGACCTACATCAATGCCGTGCAGACCATCGAAGAATATATCAACGGTACCGACTGGCGTATTAAAGCCAACTCCAATACGGGTTACTCCAACGCAGGTCTGGTCAACAACAGTGCCGGCAAAGTGATCGCCAATTACTGGCTGGACAAGATCTACTCGAAAGAGGAGGGGTATGCGCACCGCAACGGGGACTACCACATCCATGATCTCGACTGTCTGACCGGATACTGTGCGGGGTGGAGCCTTCGTGTTCTGCTGGACGAAGGCTTTAACGGCGTTCGCGGGCGCGTTGAGTCGGATGCCCCCTCTCATCTCAGAGAAGCACTGGGACAGATGGCAAACTTTTTGGGGATCTTGCAGAGCGAGTGGGCAGGGGCGCAGGCATTCAGCTCATTCGACACCTACCTTGCACCCTACCTCTTTAAAGATAAACTGAGTTACGCAGAGACTAAAAAAGCGATACGGAGTTTTATCTATAATCTGAATGTTCCGGCACGCTGGGGACAGAGCCCTTTTACCAATATCACGATCGACTGGACGGTTCCGGAGGACTTGAAAGAGCAGATCCCGACCCGAAACCAGCATCATCTTTTTAGCAGTCTGGATGATTATGACCTGTTGATAGAGGCAAGGGAGAGAGGGGCGGAGGATTTAACAAAGATGACCTATAAATATTTCCAAAAGGAGATGAACATCATCAACCGGGCCTTTTATGAGGTGATGACAGAGGGCGATAAAAACGGTCAGCCGTTTACCTTTCCTATTCCTACCGTCAATATTACGGAGGAGTTTGACTGGTACGGCGAGAACACGGACATACTCTTTGAAAACAGTGCCAAGATCGGCTCCTCTTATTTTCAGAACTTCATCGGAAGTCAGTATCTGCGTGATGAAGAGGGGCAGTTGGTAGAGAACCCTGCAGCCTATAAACCGGGGCATGTCCGAAGTATGTGCTGTCGTCTGCAGCTCGATCTGAGAGAACTTCTTAAGCGCGGAGGCGGGCTCTTCGGGTCGGCCGAGATGACCGGCAGTATCGGTGTTGTGACCATCAACACGGCACGTCTCGGGTATCTATACGCCGGCGACAGTCAAGCGCTTTATGGCGAGCTGGACCGGTTGATGGAACTGGCCAAATCGACGTTGGAAAAAAAGCGTATTTTTATTCAAGAGATGTACGACCGCGGACTCTTTCCTTATACTGCGCGTTATCTGCCGGGCTTTAATAACCACTTCTCCACAATCGGCGTCAACGGGATCAATGAGATGATAAGAAATTTCAGTAAAGATACCTTGAGCATCACGGACAGCGAGGGGGAAACCTTTGCAATCGAATTGTTGGAACATATGCGATCGAGAATGGTGGAATTCCAGGAGGAGACGGGCAACCTCTATAACCTGGAAGCGACCCCGGCCGAGGGAACGACCTACCGCTTTGCGAAAGAGGACAAAAAACGTTATCCGGAGATCCTGCAGGCAGGTTTTGATGAGAACATCTACTACACCAACTCGTCACAGATCGCGGCAAATTATACGGATGACCCTTTTGAAGCACTGGACCTGCAGGATGACCTCCAGTGCAAATATACGGGAGGCACCGTCCTTCACCTCTACATGCGGGAGAAAGTGAGCTCGGCTGAGGCGTGCCGCAAACTGGTGAAAAATGTCATCTCCAACTATAGACTGCCCTACATCACGATCACTCCGGTCTTTTCCATCTGTGAAACGCATGGGTATCTCAGCGGCGAGCATGAGTACTGCCCTCAGTGTGATGAGGCTCTAGTCCAGGAGTACAAGAGGAATGAGGAGAGCGTAAACCAAACGGACTTGGCTCAACAAAATGAGCCTGTCACTGCGTGACAGGCGAGATCAATTACAAAAGGAAAAAAGATGTCTAATCAAGAAATTTTAGCAAAAGTAGAAGCGAAACGACGTAAGTGTATTGTCTATACGAGAGTAATGGGTTATCATAGACCGGTAGAGAGTTTCAACATCGGTAAAAAGGGTGAGCATGGCGAACGCAAACAGTTTGTCGAATCAGCACGATACAGCGCTTAAAGGTGTGTTAGATAAACAGACCCCGGTTTATGATATAACGCCTTTCAGTGCATTGGACTACCCGGATCATTTGAGTGCGATCATCTGGTTTGCAGGGTGTAATATGCGCTGTTCCTACTGTTATAACGGTGACATTGTCTTCTCAAAAGGGAGACGTTCTCTGGATGAGGTGCTTGGATTTTTGCAAAAGCGTGTGGGTCTGCTCGAAGGGGTCGTACTGTCAGGCGGTGAGGCAACGATGTTCAGTGGGCTTACAGAGTTTTGTCGTAAGATCAAGGCGCTTGGTTTTAAGATAAAACTTGACACAAACGGAACGTATCCTGAAAAGATCAAAGAACTCATTGATGAGCACTTGCTGGACTATGTCGCTTTAGATTATAAAGCTCCTCAGGCAAAGTTCTATGCCATCACCAAAAACAAGAACTTCTCTGATTTTGATAAAAGTCTTGCGTTGCTTCTGAAAGAGAGTGTCTGTTTTGAAGTGAGAACAACCTTGCACAGTGACCTTTTAAATGTAGAGGATATCAACGAAATAGCGCATGACCTTGAGCAAAGAGGGTACAGCGGAACATACTACATTCAAGATTTCATTCAAGATGTGACAACGATCGGTGAAATTGCAAATCCCCAAACCGATTTTGATAAAAACAAGGTTGTATCGAAGCTGCCGATAGAGTATCGTTAGTTATTCTTGATACGTGTCATAAAAACCTTGACAAAATTCTCCTAGAATAAGGGAAAGTAATAAAATGAAAGAGCCTTTTTTATTATAAAACTTTATGCCTATATTCTAGGAGGTAGTTATGCGATTTTTTGTGATTACAATTACTATCATCATATTAGTCATATTCTCTGTATCTACTATATTACCGAAAAAAGAGAGGCAGCTTTATACGGATGATGAGTTGAGAGCAACTGCTTTGTCTAGAGATCTCTCCAGCATTCCTGAGAGCTATGAAGAGCTACTGGCATTGGTTGATACTCCGGAAAACAGACTGAGCAAACAGAAGATAGCCTTAGGC
>JAQIBF010000136.1 GCA_027859195.1 Helicobacteraceae bacterium | reverse complement strand
GGCTATAGAAGAAGAGTGTCCAAGTGTACATTCTCCATTTTTTAGTCAAAACTCACTGCTTGAACTTTAAATCATCAGTTATTAACTAACAACGCGGCATACTTTAATAAGGCAATTATGAAATTGTCTAATACTATATTAAGGGCACCTCTAAAAACCTCAGTCAGCCGCAGAGGAGAGAAAGAGAGATGAGATTGTGTAGAACTTTACTTGCGTCATAGACAATAGCTATGATAAAAGAAAATTCTGTGCAAGGTCGCTCTCTTAATATCTCTCGTAGGGCGATAGAGAGAAATCCACACATTCTATATACGACTTTACTCCTAATAAGAGTACATTTAGTACTCTTATTAGGAGATATCCTTAGCTTTGGCTGGGGGTTGTGCGTTAGCCTGCCCTCGGGTGCAAAAGGTCGCCTTGATTGTGAACTTCTCTCTATTACTGAAATTGGCTTGGGGTCTTTATAGGTGCCCTAAATGTCACATAATCAATAGGAGGACGAATGAAAGCAGTTGTAATGGCAGGCGGATTCGGAACCAGAATACAACCACTGACTAACTCACGACCAAAACCAATGCTACCGATCATCAACAGACCGATGATGGAACACACTATGATGAACCTCAAAGACCTTGGGATAACAGAGTTTATAGTTCTGCTCTATTTTAAACCTGAGATCATCAAAGATTATTTCAAAGATGGCAGCGATTTCGGCATTAAGATCACCTATGTGGTCCCCGATGATGATTATGGTACGGCAGGTGCAGTTAAATTGGCACAAGAGTATATTGGCGATGAAAACTTTATCATCATCAGTGGTGACCTCGTAACTGATTTCGATTTTCAGAAGATATTTGACTATCACGCTGAGAAAAAGTCCAAACTGACGATTACATTGACATCCGTCGACAATCCATTGGAATTCGGTGTTGTTATCGCCAATGAAGAGGGTAAGATCGAGAAGTTCCTGGAAAAACCGAGCTGGGGCGAAGTGTTCAGTGACACGATCAATACCGGTATTTATGTGATCGAACCGGAGATATTGGACTACATTCCTCATAATGAAAACTTTGACTTTGCCAAAGACCTCTTTCCTCGTTTAATGCGTGAAGGCATTGATCTGATGGCAGGGTATGCTGAAGGGTATTGGCGCGATGTTGGAAATCCGGAGAGCTACCGTGATGTCTACGATGATATTTTGACCGGAAAAATAAAGCTTAAGATGCAGGGTATAGAGACTGACTATCCGGATGGGAAACTTTACAGTGATGAGGTTTACGACTTCGACAGCAGTGTGGAGATGATCGGTACAGTGATACTCGGTAAAAATGTCTCTATCGAAAAAGGGGTCAAGCTCAATAATGTCGTCATCGGCGACAATGTGACGATAGGACAAGAGGGCAAGATACGTAACACAGTTATCTGGGATGATGTCAAAATTGATCGTAATGTTATGCTTGACGGCTGTGTCATCTGTAACAATAATGAAATCGGTAAAAATGTTACGGCCAAAGCAGGAATGATCCTGGCAGAAGGGTGTGAGATCGGCCAGTTGGTCAATGTCGAAAAAGATGTCACGATCTGGCCGGACAAGGTGATCGAAGATGCCTCGATTATCAGCCACAGTCTGATTCTCGGTAACAAATACAAAAACTCGATTTTCGAGCACGGAATGGTCGTCGGCCAGTCCAATGTCGAACTTTCGTGCGAGATGGCGACCAAATTGGCTGAAGCATTCGGTGCACAGCTGCCGGTAGGCTCAACGGTTCTTGTTTCGCGGGATTATCATAGAAGTTCACGTATGCTCAAACGGGCATTTCTTGGCGGGTTGCTTTCCGCAGGCGTGGATGTTATCGATTACAGCGGTATTCCTTCGGCAGTGTTGCGATGCAACCTCTCATCGCATGATGAGTTTGTTGCCGGTGTCCATTTTCGACAGAAGCTCGAAGACGCGAGCAGCACGGTAATCACTTTCTATAATTGTGAAGCGCTGCGTATCAACAATGATGTAGCCAAAAAAGTGGAGAAGGCATTTTTTAAAGAGACATTTCGCCGTGTGGACTTTTCACGGATCGGTCAGATTCATGAGTCTGATCATGTGCGAGAGTATGAGGCGTACAAGCAGGGTATAAAATCGTTGCTTGAGTCGCATAGGTTTAAATGCGTGGACTGTCGTATTGCAGTCGATATGATGCACGGTATGGCAGCTGAAGTCTTCCCGGATATTCTGAATGACATGGGCGTGGACAATATCATGTTCAATGCTTATCCGGATGAACATCGTCTGGCAAATATTAACAGTCTGGTCAAGCGTTCGACTGAAGATATGAGTGCTGTTATTAAAGCCCTTAAACTCGATGCAGGATTTATGCTTTACCCTTACGGTCAACGCCTGGATATCATGTGTGACGAAGGGGTGATACTTGGAAAGCAGACGGCACTGTATGTGGTGCTTTCGCTCTTAAATATGGAAGCTAAGGCAACAGAGAGTAAAAAACGCGTTTTCTTGCCGACCTGGGCCGCTGATCTTGTCTATTTTGACAATTTGGAGATCGAACGCGGACAGTATGCGAACTTTAAGTCCGAAGAGATGAAAAAGTTTGACCTTATTGCGACAGGGGAAGGTAACTTTGCCTTTACTGAGTTTGCAACGCACCGTGATTCTATGTATGCGACGTTGAAGATCCTTGAGATGATGCTGACCCACAATGTCACACTTTCTGAACTGATCGCCTCGATCCCTAGTTTCTACTATCACGCTTTCCAGGCAGAGTGTTCACAGGCACTAAAAGGCAAGATGATGCGTATGTTCCTTGAAGATGCCAAAGGGAAAGAGTCCTCAACACTCGACGGTGTCAAGATATGGTTGGATGAGAATGATTGGATCTTAATGATCCCCGATCAGTACAGTGCCCATCTTAACCTGCATATTCAAGCCGTCAGCGATGAAAAAGGTCAAGCGATATTAGACACTTACAGGGCTAAGATCGAGATGTGGTCGAACTCCTAATGGCTAAAAAATCACTAAACCTCTGCTTCTTTTGGCATATGCATCAGCCCGACTACCGGGGCAGCGATGGGGTGATGAGTATGCCCTGGGTCTTTCTTCATGCAATCAAAGACTATTATGAGATGCCATGGCTTTTAAGCCGTTATAAGGGCTTAAAAGCGACGTTCAACATTACACCGCCTTTAATCGAGCAGTTGAACCTTTATAAAGACCCCTTGCAAAATGATTATTTTCTTTCATTGTGGGAGATGCACCCTTCAAAATTGGATGATGAAGCGAGAAGCTGGCTGATCAAGACCTGTAAGTCAACCCAGTATGAGACCATGATCAAGCCCATAGAACACTTTCGGGAGTTGTATCAGAAAGAAGCGTTGAATGAAGATGAGCTCATAGACTTCGAAGTTCTCTTTATGCTGGCTTGGTGCGGGAACTACCTGCGTCAGGAAAACACACTTGTAAAAAAGTTGTTTAAAAAAAAGAGAGACTTTACGCAAGCAGATAAAATCGAACTACTCCAAACCTTGTGCGCTTTTGTTGAGACGATACTGCCTTTTTATGCACGCTTGCAAAAAGAGGGAGTGATCTCACTTTCGACAACCCCCTATAACCATCCTATCTTACCTCTGCTGCTCAATATGGAAAATGCAAAACGTGCCAATGAACACACGGTACTCCCTGATAATCCGATGTCGCTTAGAGAAGATGCTATAGAGCAGGTTGAACGTTCTATTGCTCTGTATGAAGAGACCTTTGGCACAAAGCCGACGGGGTTCTGGCCGGCAGAAGGTGCGGTGGATGAAGAGAGCGTTGCGATCTATAAAGAGCGGGGACTCTCCTGGATAGCGACCGATGAGGCGATCTTGTTTCGTTCTCTCGAAGACGAGACCCGTGCTAACTTGTATAAACCCTACACATACAACGGTATGAGTATCGGTTTTCGTGACCATGGGCTGAGCGATCTGATAGGATTTAACTATCGGTTCAAATCCGGTCATGACGCAAGCGAACATTTTATGCATGTTGTAGAGCCTATTGCCAAAGAGCATGATGATGCGACGCTGTTTGTCATTCTCGATGGTGAAAATGCCTGGGAGTTTTTTGCGAATAATGCGTATGATTTTTTCAGTGCATTATATGCGCGTTTTTCGAAAACAGCGTGGTGTAAGACCGTGACGATGGACGAGGTCTCAAAATTGAAAAATAGAGGGGTACTTGAGAAGCTTGCACCGGGCAGCTGGATACACGGTAATTTCGATACCTGGTCCGGAAATGCGGAGAAGAACCGGGCTTGGGAGCTCATCTACCAGACAAAGCGTGATGTGAATAACTACGCTGGAACGATCACTGAAGAGGTTGCCGAAAAGATAAAGTTTCATTTTCTTGCCTCTGAATGCAGTGACTGGTTCTGGTGGTATGGAGACGATCATGTCACGGAGTTTGGTTTGGAATTTGACGCACTCTTCCGAGAACATCTGATAAACATCTACCATCTTTTACATATGCAGCCTCCGACAGATCTTTTTATACCAATTATTTCACATAAGAGCAGTGTCTCATTTTTACTTAAGCCTCAATCACCTATTACCCCTTTGATCGACGGTAAGATCAGCTCGTTTTTTGAATGGCTTGGAAGCGGCAGTATTGATGAGAGTAAACTCTATTCTACTATGGACAGGGTCCGCGGGCCGATTGAGAAGATCCATTACGGGCATAATGACAAAACGGTATTTTTGGCGTTTGAAGGCGAAATCGCCTCTCTTGAAATGTCACGTCTACACCTTCAGGTCATTATCGAAGAGACAGGCGAACAGCTTAGCTTTTCCATGAAAAAATCTCATGATGACAACGGTACACAGTTGGCGATTGATGAGCGTGTAGAACTGGCACTTTCACGAGAACACTTTAAAGAGAACAGTACCGTACATCTTCGCTTCGAGATCGTACAAGGGGAAGAGATCATCCAAACAATGCCCGGATATGGCGCACTTTTTATTGATCTGGATGAGACGTATGCCAAAAATTGGTTTGTCTAAATGAAGCGTTCGGTCTACAAACAAAATCTATATATAGTAACGGAAAAACGACATGGCTAATACTACAAAACTACTTTTCGGCATTCATATGCATCAACCTGTTGATAATTTTGACTGGGTTATTGAGCATGGCGTTGACGTCTGTTACGGTCCTTTTTTTGAGGTGATGAGCAAGTACCCGGAATTCCGTTTCTCGGTACATTGCAGCGGTTGGCTGATGGAACAGATACAAGAGCTTCATCCCAAACTCTATAAACAGATCACGACTCTGGCTAAAAAAGGAAGTATTGAGCTCTTCAGTGCGGGGTATTATGAACCTATTTTGAGTGTTATCCCCTCAGAAGACAGAGTGACACAGATCAATATGCTTAATGATTCGATAAAATCAGAGTTTAAACAGACGCCTAAAGGACTTTGGCTGACCGAACGTGTCTGGGAGTCGGCACTTATACCTGATCTGACTAAGGCCGGTATCAAATACACGGTGATGGACGATTACCATTTTCAATGTGCCGGGTTTGATGAAGAGATCCTCGACGGCTACTACATGAGCGAAGAGGGCGGTAACGAGATAGGACTTTTTCCGATCAGTAAAAAACTGCGTTACGCAATCCCTTTTCTAAATGTGGAGAGTGCGATTAAAGCGATTAAGTCCTTTGACAGAAAAGAGAACTCAGCAGCCATTATTTTTGATGATGCGGAGAAGTTTGGCATGTGGCCGGGAACGCATGAATGGGTCTATAAAAAAGGGTGGCTGGACGCGTTTGTTCGGGCTGTTCTGGCTGATGACGCTATTGAGACCATGCATTACGGCGACTATTATGAGCAGGAACGTACACGCGGTATCGCCTACCTTCCGAATGTCTCTTACTACGAGATGGGCGAATGGAGTCTGCGTGCAGATGACGCACTGAAACTCGAAGCGTTCAAACAGGAGATGGGACATGACCGTTATGAAAAAGAGGGGGTCAAGTTTTTAAAGGGTGGCATCTGGAAAAACTTCTTTGTCAAATATGATGAGAGTAACCGTATCCATAAACGTACTCTGGAACTTTCAAAGGTACGTGAAAGTGTCAATAAACCCGGTTTTGATGCAGCCTTATACAAGGCGCAGACAAATGACGCCCTTTGGCACGGTGTTTTTGGCGGTCTCTATCTGCCTAATCTACGTGACAACGCCTATCGTTACCTGATCGAAGGTGAAGATGTCCGCTATGGTAAAAAAAGTCTCCTGGTCAGTAACCAAAATGAGCTGGACGGTTACGACAAAGTCAAGGCCGTAACACCGAAGTATATCTTCCGTTTTGACGGAGCACATGGCGGTCAACTTGTCGAGTTTGACAGCCGTAAAGCATGTTTTAACTGGCAGAACACTCTGACACGCCGCAAAGAGGCCTATCACCAACGTCTGCTTGTAGAGCAGCCGGCTGCAGAAGTCCCTGCCGCTGAAGAGGGGATAGACACTATCCATCATGCCGCTGTAGATATCGATGATACGCTTCGAGACGCGATTATTTATGACTGGTATCTGAAAAACTCTTTTGTAGACCATATCAGCGATGCGAATTTTAACGGCGATAATTTCCGCCACTGTAATTTCCATGAGTTCGGTGACTTTACAAATCAACCTTTTGAGGTTTCGCTTACTGAAAAGAGGGCAACGTTTTCTCGTGATGGCGGTCTATACTTTCCGCAAAAGGCGAAGAGCCGTCTGGAAAAAGTCTATACGCCTAAAAACAGTGGATTTGACTTTGAGATAAACCTCTCTACCGAAGCAAAAGGCACTTTTAACTACGTGCTGGAGCATAATTTTCATTTTGCTGATTATGCGACGGTGACCATTAATGGAGAGCCTTTGGCTGAAGAGGGTACGGTAATGCAAACAGAGACGATCGCGATATATGATGCGCATTTGAAGCAAAATATCACTATCACGTTAGATCAAGCCTGTGATATCTACTATTTTCAACTCAAAACACTTTCACAAAGCGAGCAGGGATTTGATCTGAGCGTTCAGGGCGTCAGTTTTGCTATGGTGATGCCGTTCAGCGGAGCCTTGAACGTCAAAGGCGCATTGGAGGTTACTGATGTCTGAGATCCGGTATGACCGTCTACATGATACCCATGTCATTATTGCTCCGGAACGTCTGCATCGGCCTGATTGTAATTTCGCTGAGCCGGAGAAAAAAGTGGTCGATGAGCAGTGCCCTTTTTATGAAGGCCATGAGTCGATGACACCGCCGGAGATCTTTGCCATCCGAAAGCCGAGCTCTTTTAAAAACGAAGCCGGTTGGCAGACCAGGGTTGTCCCAAACCTTTATAAAGCGGTGCAGATAGAAGCGCCTCTCCAGCATCATTATGGCCTGTTCGAACATTTAGAAGGCTTCGGCGCACATGAAGTGATCATTGATACGCCTGAACACCATACCTCGATGACACAATGGAGTGAAGAGAATGTTATCCATTGGTTGAAAACGCTTCGCGCACGGGTCGCCGACCTGCGAGGTGATCATCGTATCGCCTATATATCCCTGTTTAAAAATGAAGGAACAGAGGCCGGTTCAACACAGCAGCATTCGCATACGCAACTGATTGGGTTACCGATTATCCCCAAGGTTGAACGCGAAGCGTATCAGCGCAGCTATAACCATTACAAGCATCATGCTAATGCTATCTTGGAAACAGTACTTGCTCACGAAGAGGAAGATGGGCAGCGTATTGTTGCCAAGCAGGGTGACTTTACCGCTTTTTGCCCTTATGCCAGTGCCTATCCCTTTGAAGTGATTATCAGTTCTACCAAGGCCTTGGGACAGGTTGACACATTGAGTGATGAGAGCATAGAGTCATTGGCCCCTCTCTTACTTATAACACTCAAAAAACTGAAAAAACAGTTAGGCTGTTTTGATTTTAATCTTTCTGTGTCAACACCGCCCTTGCAGGAAGGTACGGTTGAACACGGCCTGCTTGCTTGTGTTGACGAGGCGTTCAGGTTTGAGATCCGAATCATGCCCCGTATTTACAAACATGGCGGTTTTGAGCAGACAACGGGGGTGATCATCAACCCGGTTACTCCGGAACTTGCAGCCGCACTGTTGCGTGAGCACGATTATGTCTAAACCTCGCGTACTTTTCGCTGCCAGTGAGGTCTATCCCTTTGCAAAAAGCGGTGGACTGGCCGATGTAGCGCACAGTCTGCCGAGGGCACTGAACACCGATTGTGATCTCCATGTTATTATGCCGCTCTATCAATTTGTTGATCGTGAACGTTTTGCTATTGTCGCACTCGGGGAACATTTTGATGTTGCGATAGGCGGCGTTGTCTATCCTGTCGAACTTTATGGATGTGTCTATGAGGGGTTGGATTACCGTTTTATCTATTCGCCGCTGCTGTGTGATCGGGATTTTCTTTACGGTCCGCCTGAGCGCGGTTATGACGATAACGCTCTTAGATTTGCTATTTTCAACCATGCGATCCTTGCACTGCTGAAAAAGCATACTTATGACATTTCCCATCTGAATGACTGGCAGTGCGGCTTGGTACCGTTATTGATTAAAGACGATCAAACGATCCGGACCAAGACACTCTTTACCATCCATAACCTTGCCTATCAAGGCGCTTTTAACAGCAGTATCCTCAACGAGATCGGGATCGACGCTAAGCACTTTACGATGGATGCCATCGAGTTCTACGGAGAGGTCAGTTTTATGAAGGCGGGTATTGCCTACGCCGACGCTGTCACGACAGTCAGTCCGACCTACGCCAAAGAGATCTTGACAGCGGAGTTTGGATGCGGCTTGGAAGGCTTTTTGGAGCATCATAAAAACAAGCTTACCGGTATTATTAATGGCATTGATGCAGAGCATTTCTCTCCATCAGAAGACAAAGCGCTGAGCGTACCTTATGTTGACTTACGAGGTAAAAACAGTAATAAAAATGCTTATCTAAAAGAGGTTGGTCTCTCTGGCGTCAAAAAGCCGCTTTTTATCTTTGTAGGACGGTTTACCTGGCAAAAGGGTATGGAGCTGCTGACAGAGGTTTTAGGAAAGATGGCGCCGAAAGCGTGCAATATCGCTATCTTGGGTGAAGGCGAAGAGAAGTATCATGATGCGCTTAAGCGGGTAGCAGATAAAGAGTCAAATATCCATTTGGCATTTGGTTATGATGAGTCATTGTCTCACCGTATGTATGCGGCGGCTGATTTTTTGTTGATGCCATCTCTATTTGAGCCATGCGGGCTGAATCAGATGATCGCGATGCAGTATGGAGAGCTCCCTGTAGTCCATCATGTCGGCGGTTTGGCAGATACGGTTTGTGACTATAAAGAGTTCAATACAAAGAGTGCTAAAGGCTACGGTATACCGTTTAATGAACCAAGCCCGACCGCATTTTTGAACGCCATTGATCAAGCCTTGGCGCTCTATACAAACAAAGCATATTACAATAAGATAGTAAAACATAATATGCTTTGTGATTTTTCTTGGCAGGAAAGCGCCAACTCTTATCGCAAATTATATGACAATATTACACAAGAGAGCAGTCATGGATAAACTAAATATTTTAATCGCAGCATCAGAAGTTGTCCCTTTCGCAAAAAGCGGGGGTTTGGCAGATGTGGCAGGCGCCTTGCCAAAAGCGCTGCGTGCGCTGGGACACGATGTGCGGGTTGTAATGCCGCGGTACTACATCGTAGATAAAGAGAAGTACGGTCTCAAACCGCTTGAAGGCTCATTGGGCGTGCCGATGGGAAGTATGGGTGAAGCCTGGGCCGGAGTTTTTGAAGGTCTCCTTCCTGGCAGTGATGTCCCGGTCTATTTTATCGAACACGAGGGATTTTTTGGACGAAAAGGGCTGTATGATGAAGATGGCGAGGGTTATGGTGACAATGATAACCGTTTTATCTTCTTCTCAAAAGCAGTCATGCAATTGGCGAAAAAACTGCATTTCAGACCCGATGTAATTCATGCTAATGACTGGCACACGGCGGCTATCCCGGTCTTATTGAACACGACATACGCGACGGACCCTGATTTTAAAGGGACAGGGACACTGTTGAGCATTCACAACCTGCAGCATCAGGGTAAGTTCTATAAAGGGGCCATGGATGTGCTTGGTGTCGGTTGGGAACATTTTAATGCGGATGAACTCGAAGAGTATGACGGTGTGAACCTGCTTAAAGGGGGCATTGTCCATGCGGATGCCATCAATGCAGTGAGTAAGAAATATGCACAGGAGATCCGAACCCCGGCATTCGGCTGGGGTCTTGATCCTTTGATCAATGCAAAGGCCTATAAACTTTTCGGCATTCTCAACGGCGTAGATTATGATGAGTGGAGCCCTGCGGTCGACACACTTATCCCCGCGACTTTTGACAGTGATGACTTAAGCGGAAAGGCCATTTGTAAAGCAACGTTACAAAAACGGTTCAATCTTCCTGAACGCAGTGATCTCCCTTTGATAGGTCTAGTCGGCCGTTTGGCTGAGCAGAAGGGGATAGGACTTCTCGCGGCGGCTGTTTGGAACTTGATGGAACTCGATATTCAGATCGTTCTATTGGGTGCCGGAGAGAAGTGGGCAGAGTATTTTTTCAGCGATGTCGCTGCGAAATATCCAGATAAGTTTGCGACCTACATCGGTTACCAAAATGATCTGGCACACCAGATAGAAGCGGGGAGTGACCTGTTCTTGATGCCATCGCTCTTTGAACCGTGCGGACTCAACCAGATCTACAGCTTACGTTATGGAACGGTTCCCATTGTACGGGCTACGGGCGGTCTGGATGATACTATTGAGAACTATAACAGTGCACAAAAAAGCGGAACAGGTTTTAAATTTTATGATGCGACACCCGAAGCATTGAGCGGTACTGTTAAGTGGGCCGTGGATACATGGTATCACGACAGAGCAGGATTCGACCAACTACGTCACAACGGTATGCAAAAACGTTTTGACTGGAGTGAAGCGGCCAAAGGTTATGAAGACCTTTACCGTCATATCATAGGCGGCCGCCTTAGCAGCAGCCACCAATAGGAGCTAGAATGACACATCCAATCCACTATAATGCATCGCATCTGAGCGAACTCGATATCTACCTTTTTAAACAAGGCAGCCACACCAAAATGTATGAAAAATTTGGTGCCCATAAGATGAAGTATAAGGGGAAAGAGGGGGTTCATTTTGCTGTATGGGCGCCTAATGCAGAACGCCTCAGCGTCCGCGGCGATTTTAATGATTATGAAGTGGATGCACATCCTCTTCAGTTGCGCGAGGATGGTTCAGGCATCTGGGAAGGTTTTATCGAGGGTGTTGAAGAGGGGCTGACCTATAAATATCATATTGTCTCAAAATTTCATAATATTGTCCACGAAAAAAGTGATCCTTTTGCCTTCTACAGTGAAAAACCATCCAAGTCAGCTTCACGTGTATGGGACCTGAACGGGTATGACTGGAAAGATAAGGGGTGGATGGGAAAACGGGCTTCCTATAATGCGCATGATGCTCCCATCAGTGTTTATGAAATGCACGTTGGTTCATGGATGCGAAAAGTAGAAGAAGAGAACCGTTATCTTACCTACCGGGAACTTGCGGTTGAACTGCTCGCGTATCTTAAGAAAATGAACTACACGCATGTTGAGTTTATGCCGCTGACGGAGTACCCGTATTATGGTTCCTGGGGCTACCAGGTCGTCGGTTATTTTTCTGCAACAGCGCGTTTCGGAGAGCCTGAAGATTTGATGTATCTGATCGATGTTCTGCATCAGAATGAGATCGGTGTGATCATGGACTGGGTTCCTTCGCACTTCGCAGTGGATATGCATGGGCTTATTAATTTTGACGGAACAGCCTTGTACGAGCATGATGACCCAAGACAGGGCTTTCACCCTGAAGGGGGAAGCTTTATCTTCAACTATGGGCGTAACGAGGTCAAATCCTTTCTGATCTCTTCGGCGATGTTCTGGCTGGATAAATATCATGTGGACGGTATCCGTGTTGACGCGGTTGCTTCGATGCTTCACCTTGACTATGCGCGCAAAGAGGGGGAGTGGATCCCTAACGAGTTTGGCGGCAATGAAAACCTGGAAGCCGTTGACTTTTTACGCAAACTCAACGAAAGCACCTACGGTGAATTTCCTGACATCATGATGATCGCCGAAGAGTCAACGGCCTGGCCGATGGTCACCCGTCCGACGAGTATCGGCGGTCTTGGTTTCGGCTTTAAGTGGAACATGGGCTGGATGCATGACACGCTCAAGTACATGAGCTACGACCCTATCCACCGTCAGCATCATCACCACCAGCTTACCTTTAGCATGTGGTACGCTTTTGACGAACACTTTATGCTGCCGTTGAGCCATGATGAGGTGGTGCATATGAAGGGCTCGCTTATCAACAAGATGCCGGGCGACAACAACCAGAAGTTTGCCAATCTGCGTGCCATGTATGCCTACATGATGGCACATCCGGGCAAGAAGCTGCTCTTTATGGGCGGGGACATCGCGCAGTATGCCGAATGGAACTTTGAGAAGAGCCTTGACTGGCATCTGCTTGAAAACCCGCTGCATGCGAATTTGCAGAAGATGGTGAGCGACCTTAATCTTATCTATCGCCAAGAACGTGCGCTGCATCAATATGATGAAAAACAGATCGGTTTTGAGTGGATCGATGATGGTGATTATCAGCACAACTGTATCAGTTTCATGCGTAAAAGCGATGATCCGGACGAGACCGTCTATATCCTCTGCAACCTTGCTGATGAGACACGCGAAGCCTACAAGATCGGTATACCGTATTCGGGTGAGTATGTTGAGATATTCAACTCCCAATCCAGCTATTACGAGGGGTGGAATATTGGTAATACCGGCCCTATCCAAGCGCAAAAAGAGCCAATGCACGGTCGTGACTACTCCATGACTCTGACATTGCCGCCGCTGGGTGTGATCTATTTGAAACGTGTAGTGGACAAGCAGTAGGAAAGATCATCAGAGGTTGTTAGACGGTTTAACTGTTTTAACAACATGCATTGTCTCTCTCCTTTTGGGCGGAGCAAAGAACATAAAAGAGATCAAATGAAAAAACGTACAAAAATTCTAGCGACAATCGGACCCTCTTCAGATTCACTTGAACAGATCGAAGCGTTGATGCGTGCAGGTGTCAATGTCTTTCGTTTGAACTTTAGTCATGGAACGCATGCCTACCATTCTGACGTACTTGGGCGTATTCGAAAAGCGATTGAACATACCGGACTTACTACAGGGGTATTGCAGGACATCAGCGGACCTAAAATTCGTGTTGGAATGCTTGAAGAGGACTTTGAGCTGAGAGTCGGGAATATTGTTGAGTTTGTTAAAGAAGATATCATCGGCTCGAAAGTGGCTGAGGGGCACTACCGGCTTACGATCAACCAGAAAAGTATCCTGGAACAGCTCCATGTGGGTGAATATGTCTATATGTATGACGGCATCATTCGTTCACGAGTTACCGAGGTCACTCAGGAGAGTGTCACCGTTCGGATAGAGAATGATGGGATCTTGAGTTCCAAAAAAGGGGTCAATTTTCCTAACACCAGACTGGGTATCGATGTTCTGACATCAAAAGACAAAGAAGATATGCTGTGGGGTGTCCAAAACAGTATTGACTTCATGGCGATCTCCTTTGTTCAGAATGCACAGGACATGCGTATTGCGCGTGCAGTGATCGACGAATATGGCGGCGTCACCCAGCTTTTTGCCAAGATCGAAAAGTTTGATGCGGTCGAAAATATTGATGAGATCCTGAAAGTGAGCGACGGGTTGATGGTCGCACGGGGTGATCTTGGTATAGAGATCCCCTATTTTAATGTACCGACCGTCCAGAAAATGATCATTAAAAAAGCAAACGATGCCAGCAAGCCTGTCATTACTGCAACCCAGATGCTCCTTTCCATGACCAAAAACGACACTGCGACACGTGCGGAGATCAGCGATGTCGCCAATGCCGTTTTGGATGGGACCGATGCCGTGATGCTTTCAGAAGAGAGTGCTATTGGGCATAACCCTGTTCTCGCCGTCGAAACGATGGTCAATACTATCCGGGCGACGGAAGAGTACTATCCGTTCCACCGTTTAACAGATTTTAAGATGCACGATTCGGCCGACAAGATCAACGACTCGGCTGTTCGTCTTTGCCGAAGTCTGGATGCAGCAGGAATCTTGACGATCACCTCTTCGGGAAGATCGGCCAAAAAAATAGCGCGCTACCGTCCGGACACCCCTATCTATGCGGTAACGCATGATTGCCTTACTGCCCAGTCATTGACAATTGTCTGGGGCGTTGTGCCCGCTTTCGCCGTTAATCAAAAGAATCTGGAAAGTATGATGAGCGAGGTGATGGACCAGGGTATCAAACGCGGTGTCCTTGACATAAACAGCCGTTACATTTTGACGGCAGGCGACCCGGTAGGGGTGAGCGGTTCGACAAACATGATCCGTATTATCACGGCGCACGAGATGGAATATTTCAGGTCGTTGAAGTGGCAAGAAGAGTCTAAATAATTTGTTGGCTAGAGGTGAAGAAGCTGCTGTTCTGTACTAAAACAGTGTTATGATATTGATTATGAAAAAGCAAAAGCTCTCAGTACGATTAATCAAAGCAGAGGAGATTGTGTCAGCGCTGCCGATTTTTTCCAGTTTCTACCCTTCTCTTTCCAAAAAAAACTTACAGGCCTTCCTTTATGAGATGGCAGAGCAGGGTTATCAGTGTGCTATCGCCTATTACAAAGAGCAATGCATTGGGGTTATCGGCATCTGGATCCAGACAAAACTGTATGTCGGCAAGCATATAGAGTATGACAACTTCTATGTGCTGCCTGAGTACCGCGGTAAAGGTGTTGGCAAAAAGCTTTTAAAATTTGTGGATCGTTATGCGAAAGAACAGAACTGTATCGCTGCCGAATTGACCTGCGATATCGATGAAGAAGAGAGTAAAGATTTCTGGGAAAATCAGGAGTTCACTGTTATAGGGCTCCGATATCAAAGAGATCTCAGATAAGCATTGATCGGAGAGAGTCCCAGTAACCATTATGCAATCTCATTGCCCTATACTGACGCCTGTGAAAAATAAACATCCAACTTTCTTTGCGCTTACGGATCATTTGCCTCAACTCATGAGAGCCAAAATAAGAGCGATGAAGCCTTTGTCCGGGAATCTTCAGCCTTAAATAACTACGAACGTGCCAATGTGATTGTAGACCTTAGAACTATGAAAATCGACCCGGACATAGCCAGTAATGCGGATACCCAAAATCAACAGTTAAGGAGAACGTATGCTGGACAAAAAACTAATGCAATCAGCACTGCAGGAGATCGACAGCATTAGAGCTGAACTGTTGCTGGCGAGAGAAGAGGTGGCGTTGGAACATCCAAATTACCAGAGCCTCTTAAACCTAAAACAGTATCTGATCTTGCGCAGTAAAGATCGTACAAATCTGCAAGATAAACTGTTTTTGATGTCCTTGTCCTCATTAGGAAGGTCCTATGCGCATGTGGCGGGGAGTATTGACACGCTATATGACCAGCTGCGCAGCTCTCTCGGTTTGGAGGAGTTGACGGGTGAAGAGATGGCGGCCGTCCATCACCTGACGATTTCAGATTCGATAGAATTCGCTTCAAAAAACAGCACGAAGCTCTTCGGCGGTAAGGTCAGTTCAAAATTAAGCAAACAAAGCACGGCCATTATGGTAACACTGCCTTCACATGCTGCCGATAACAGAGGCGAGCTGATCCGCAGTCTGGCAGAGAGAAGCGTAAATATTTTCAGAATCAATACAGCCCATGATACACCGGAAGTATGGAGAGCCATGGCGGAGGTGATCACTAAGATCAATGAAGAGCGAGATGAAAGTAACAGAGTAAAGATCTTTGTAGATCTGGCCGGTCTGAAGATCAGAACAGGCAAGATCAGAAAGTTGGATCTGCCCGTTGAAATAGGAAGCAACAAGCGTGAAAAAAAGGTAGAGATCGTTGTTGGCAATGGTCTGAGCACGCGCGCTGAGACTGTTGATGAACGGACACAACTGAAAGCGCCTGCCCGTTTGAGCGTCAATAAGAACTTTTTTAAAAAGATCAAAAAAGAGCGTTCTGTCAAAGTGGTCGATGTCAACGGAAAAAAAGCCTTCATCACTATCTTGGAACTCAATGATAGACACGCGAAAGGGATCATTGATAAAAAGGTCTATGTTGATGCATCTGCAAAAATATCTCGGAAACATGAGCACGGAAACATTTTGAATATCGAGACGCAGGTTGACCCGATACGCCTTTTTAGAGGCGACCTGCTTGTCATTACAGAACGTGATACATTGGGACGGTCAGCACAGTTTGACAGCAGTGGCAAACTGCTTGAGCCGGCGATGATAAGCTGCAGTTTGCGAGGAATAGCAGCCCGTATAAAAGTGGGCGAAAAGGTTTTTATTGATGATGGAAAGATTGGTCTGGAGGTCATTGAACATGATGACCAGTCGATAAGATGCAAGGTCGTACAGGCCAAAGCCGGCGGGACACTTCTAAAAGAAGAAAAGGGGATCAACTTTCCAGATACCCATGTCAAGACGGCGGCATTGACGGAGACAGATCGCAACAATCTGCTTTCGGTCATCGAATTTGCCGACAATCTGAGCATTTCATTTTGTCAAAGTGCTGAAGATATCAGTGATCTCCAAAAGCTGCTCTTACTGAACGGTCGCAGCGATATCGGGATCATTGCAAAGATAGAGACTAAACGCGGTGTAGCGAATATGCCCAAGATCCTTGAGCAGCTGCTGGTATGGCAAAAGAGCGGGGTCATGATCGCAAGAGGCGACCTGGCGATCGAAGTGGGATTTGTCAACATGGCGCAAACCCAAGAGGCCCTGCTTGATATCTGTAGTGCAGCACATATACCGGTCATCTGGGCAACGCAGGTACTGGAGAGTCAGATGAAGAACAACCTGCCGAGCCGCGCAGAGGTGACAGATGCTGCAATGGCCGGACGGGCGGAGTGTGTGATGCTCAACAAAGGTGCTTTTGCCACGGATACGATCGATGTGCTGATCCATATTTTAGATGATATGCATTCTATTTATAAAAAGAACAGGCAACTTCTTAAGAAAGAGACCCTCTGGTAAGCTTTTTCTCTTTCATGCAAAGATCAACAGGCAGGATCTGAGTCTTAAAAAAGTTTGCTGACCATTGCCTGTGCTTCATCCTGGATCTGTTTGAGGTGTGCTTCGTCGATAAAACTCTCTGCATAGATCTTATAGATCGCTTCGGTTCCGGAAGGGCGAAGCGCAAACCATCCATTCTTGGCCACGACTTTCAGCCCGCCGATGGCAGCACCGTTGCCCGGCGCATTGGTCAAAATAGCTTCGATAGTCTCGCCGGCAAGGATCTCTTCCTTGACATCTTGGGGTGAGAGCTTTTTAAGGATATTGCGCTGCTCTGTGTTGGCAGGTGCATCGATGCGGGCATAGATCGGTGCACCGAACTTTTCAGTAAGCTCCTGATAATGCAGACCCGGGTCCCGTCCCGTTGTTGCAAGTATTTCAGCGGCGAGAAGGGTCATGATCATACCGTCTTTATCCGTACTCCAGACGGTACCGTCTTTACGCAAAAAGCTTGCACCGGCACTCTCTTCACCGCCGAAAAATATCTTGCCGTCCGTAAGACCATCGACAAACCATTTAAAACCGACCGGTACTTCGATCACTTTTTTGCCAAGTGCATCGGCAACACGATCGATCATCGAACTGCTGACGAGCGTCTTGCCGATACCAAGATCACTTTTCCACTGCGGTCGGTTCTGCGCAAGGTAGTTAATGGCAACGCTGAGGTAGTGGTTGGGGTTCATCAAACCGACACTTTTAGTGACGATACCGTGGCGGTCAAAGTCCGTATCGTTTCCAAAAGCGATCTCATACTGCTCTTTAAGCGCCACCAGCCCTGCCATAGCGTAAGGCGAAGAACAGTCCATACGGATCTTGCCGTCTTTGTCGCAGTGTATAAAAGAGAAGGTTGAATCAAGGGTGTTGTTAAAGACCTCCATATTGAGCGCATAGCGCTCTTTTATAGCACCATAGTACGCCATTCCTGCACCACCCATTGCATCGGCACCGATAAGAATGCCTGAGTTCGCAATAGCCTCCATATCGATGACATTTTCCAGGTCATCAACATAGGGTGTGACATAGTCATATTCGACAACATTGTCAGCGTTAAGCGCCTCGTTCAGAGTAAGCTTTTGAACACCGTTGAGGCCATTTTCCATAAGGGTGTTGGCCCGCGCTTCGATCCAGTCGGTAACATCGGTATCGGCCGGTCCGCCATGCGGCGGGTTGTATTTGAATCCGCCATCGGACGGCGGATTATGCGACGGCGTGATGACGATTCCGTCGCATTGTGCACCGTCTCTGTTGTGCGTCAAAATAGCGTGTGATATGACCGGCGTCGGGGTATAGCCAAACTCTTTGGCAATGCGAAGGTCAACGCCATTGGCAGCAAGGACCTGCACGGCGCTCAGCTGTGCGGGGTAAGAGAGGGCATGTGTGTCCATCCCCATAAAAAGGATGCCATCGATACCTGCTTCTTTACGGTAATCACAAACAGCCTGTGTGACAGCCAGTATATGTATCTCGTTAAAGCTGTTTAGCAGTGAAGAACCACGGTGACCGGAGGTTCCGAAACTGATACGCTGGGCACTGTTTTTCGGGTCAGGTGTTTTAGTGTAGTAATCACTGATCAGTTCGGGCACGTTGACAAGGATTGACTTTGGCGCCAGTTTGCCTGCATAGGGATGAAGACTCATTAAATACCTCTTATATAGGGTTGCTTATGTCTACGAAAGTTTATCATGTAAGAAACGCTATATACTACTATATATTGATTAAAATTGAAACAAATCTGTAATATAATTTGTATAGAATTGGATTATAATAATTTGAGAGATGAAGGATATTAAAATGGCAATAAAAGTAGCAATAAACGGAACAGGCAGAATTGGTATGATCGTTGCAAAGATCATTGTAGAACGAGATGACATTGAACTGGTAGCAATCAATACAACAGCTAAGTCTGAGATGCTTGAATACCTTTTTAAATATGACAGTGTCCACCGTGGCGTGGATGCCAAGGTCATAAATGACAATACCATCATGATCAATGGCAAAAAAGTGACGATGTTCAGTACCCGTGATCTTAATGAACTTGATTTCGGTTCTGCCGGAGCGGAGCTTGTCATAGAGTGTACCGGTGTTTTTCTAACAACAGAAAAAGCAAAAGCATATCTTAAAAATGGTGTAAAAAAAGTGGTTATGTCAGCACCGGCCAAAGATGATACCCCTACCTATGTCCTTAATATAAATACGGATGACTACAAAGGTGAAGCGATCATCTCCAATGCAAGCTGTACGACTAACTGTCTTGCTCCGATCTGTAAAGTCCTTGATGATGCCTTCGGCATCGAAAATGGTCTAATGACAACCATTCATTCGTATACCAATGATCAAAATGTCCTAGATGTGAAACACAGCTCTGATCAACGCCGTGCACGTGCAGCAGCCGTTAACATGATCCCTACAACTACCGGTGCGGCAAAGGCTATTGCTTTGGTCATGCCGCAGCTTAAAGGCAAACTTAACGGTTACGCCATGCGCGTTCCTACACCGGATGTCTCTGTCGTGGATCTAACCGTCAATCTTAAAAAAGATGTCACCATTGAAGAGATCAATGCGGCGATGAACAGGGCCGCTGAAGGCAACTTTAAAGGTCTCATCGAAATTGACAATGATAAGCGCGTATCAACCGACTTTATCGGTTCAACCTACAGCGCAACGTATGTACCGGATATGACCAGTGTCGTTGATGGCAAGATGGTCAAAGTCCTTGCCTGGTACGACAATGAGTGGGGTTACAGTTCACGTCTGGTAGATATGTGTGTATTGGTCGGTAACAAGTAATGTTACGTTTTACTCGCGATTTCGCTTTTGAAGGGACGCAAGCGCAGCAGGCAATAATGGAGAGTGCCTTTGGCACGGTTTCGAAAGAGTATCAAAGCGGCAAGATTGGGTACTATAACCTGCCGAATAAGTCACTTTCACTGGTCGGTGAAGTCGAAGAGCTTTTAAAAAGTAATTCGCTTCTCAGCTCAGGCGCAATTACAGATATAGCTGTTATCGGTATCGGCGGTTCGTCATTGGGAATCAAAGCTGTCGATTCGTTAATGGCGTCCAAAAATGTCAATACCCGTAAACTGCATTTTTTTGAAAACTCAGACCCTGTTAATATTACCGGAACACTCGCAAAACTAAAAAAAGAGAGTACGATCTTTATCGTTATCTCCAAATCGGGCGGTACCATCGAAACGACGTCTATTCTTAAAACGGCCATTGCCTATTTTGGACTTGAGTTAGACGGGGCTGACAGTGAACGTGTGATGGTCATTACTGACAAGGGCTCATCCCTCTCACAGTTTGGTGGGCATTATGGATTGAGCCAATTCAATATCCCTGATAATGTCGGCGGACGTTTCTCCATCTTAAGCGCTGTCGGGATCGTTCCGTTGACGTTGGCCGGGTATGACACACAGGCGCTTCTTGACGGTGCCGGCGCGTTCTTGACGCGTTTTTTTAACCAAGATGAGCAACATCTGCTGGAAAAAGCCTGTTTTATATATGAGAACAGCGCGGAGAAAAGCATTAACGTACTCTTCTCCTATGCAAATGATCTGGAGAATCTGAGTAAGTGGTATGTGCAGCTTTGGGGCGAGTCATTAGGAAAGATAAATATCTATAAGAAAAATGTCGGTCTTACGCCTATCGGTCTGGTCGGTGCTGTTGACCAACACTCTTTTTTACAGTTGGTGATCGAAGGGCCAAAAGATAAGACGGTTACTTTTATCACGGTTGAAGACTTTGAGAATGACCTGACCATTCCCGATATCTCACTCAAACATATTGAGAAGACAGATTTTATCAACGGCAACAGTTTCAACACGCTTATCAATGCACAATGTGACGCAACAAAAGAGAGCCTTCTTCAAAGCAATGTGCCTGTTGACAGCATTGCTATCGATAAAATCGGTGAAGCCAACATCGGCGCAATGATCATCTATTATGAACTTCTTACCTCTTTGGTGGGCGCCATGTTACAAGTGAATACCTATGATCAACCGGGTGTTGAACTGGGAAAAGTAATTTTATATAAAAAATTTAACAATTAGAGCAATTAAGGCGATTTAATGATACTGCACGATTACGAGTTCGACCCAAAATACACGACAAGTATCGCTTATTTTTCGATGGAGTTTGCTATCCATCAGGCACTGAAGATCTACGCAGGAGGCTTGGGCTTTTTGGCAGGTTCGCATATGCGAAGTGCCTACGATCTTCGTCAGAACGTTGTGGGTGTAGGGATTTTGTGGAGTTACGGCTATTATGACCAGAGCCGCTATGAAGATCGTAGTCTGAAAGCGGAATTTATCCGAAAACACTACTACTTTCTAGAAGACCTAGGCATTCAGGCTACGGTAAACATTCACTCACAAGACGTTCATATTAAGGTCCTCTATCTGCCGGCAAATATTTTTGGCTCTTCTCCTATGCTTCTAATGACAACAGATATTCCGGAAAATGACTTTCTTGCGAGAACAATCACGCACAAGCTCTACGACGCCAATAAAGAGACCCGTATTTCACAAGAGATCGTACTTGGGATAGGCGGGGCCAAGGTACTCGAAGCGTTAAAGCAGAAGATCGATATTTACCATATGAACGAAGGGCATGCACTTCCGTTGGTCTACGAACTGTATGCTAAATACCGAGATATGGAGAGTGTAAAAAAGAAGGTCGTCTTTACAACGCATACACCGGAAGACGCAGGAAATGAAGTGCACAATATTAATCTGCTTCACAAATTCGGCTTTTTCAATGGACTGGATCTTGATACGGTTCGCAATATCACGATGATGAAAGACGATAAATTCAATCTGACTGTAGGTGCCTTGCGGGCATCAAAGATGACAAATGCCGTTTCAAAGTTCCACGGCGAAGTGGCAAACCGTATGTGGAAAAATTGTGAAGGGCGTTCCGAGATCACCTATATTACCAATGCGCAAAATAGACGTTTCTGGACCGATAAAGGAATGCTGGGTGCGCTGGATGAACATGAGGATTATGCATTACTTTCCCGTAAAAAACATCTAAAAAAGCTACTTTTTAATGTGGTGGCAGACCAGACCGGAAAAATGTTTAATCCGGATGTCCTGACTATTGTATGGGCAAGACGATTTGCAGAGTATAAACGTCCGGGACTGATCAAGCAGGACTTAGACCGTTTCAAACTGATGCTTGAGAATGAAGAACGTCCGGTCCAGATTATTTGGGCGGGAAAACCCTACCCGTTCGATACCAATGCGGTCAATGCGTTTAATGAGTTGATCCACATCAGTCATAAGATAAAAAACATGGCGGTACTGATCGGCTATGAGCTTGAACTCTCACGTATTCTTAAAAAAGGAAGTGATGTTTGGCTTAATACACCCCGTGTTTCCAGAGAAGCAAGCGGCACTAGCGGGATGACAGCGAGCATGAATGGTTCGGTTCACTTCTCAACAGATGACGGCTGGCATCCGGAGTTTGCCAAAGATGGCTGTAACTCATTTACGATTCCGCCTATAGATCACAACAAACCTCCAGAAGAGCAAGATTACGAAGATAACAAAAACATGATGGATATACTGGAGAATGAGATCATTCCGATGTATTACGATAAGCCTGAGCAGTGGACACAGATAATGAAAACAGCGATGTCAGACGTGATCCCGGCCTTTGATTCGGGACGTATGGTACATGAATATTATGTCACGATGTATGATAATAAAAAAGAGTAAAAGATGATCAGCAATATTACCTATATGAGTGGTGTGAAAAGTTTAAAAGAGATCGATGTTACCGGTCAACGGGTGCTTATCCGTGTGGATTTTAATGTCCCGATGGACGCGCAGCTCAACATCTCTGATGACAGCCGTATTCGTGCGGCACTCCCTACTATCAACTACTGCATCGACCATAATGCCTGTTCGATCACACTGGTAAGCCATTTGGGCAATCCAAAAGGCGATTATGATCCACGTTTCAGCCTCAAACATATCCAAAAACGCCTCGAGAGACTTTTGGAAAAAAGGGTAGAGTTCGTCGAAGATTTTGAGGCCTCAAAAGCAGAGATCGCTAGCTGTTCGCTTGAACGCGTTTTTTTGCTTGAAAATATCCGTTTTTATGAGGGTGAGAAGAAAAATGACCCGGAACTGTCAAGAAAGCTCGGCGAGATCTGCGATGTTTATGTTAATGATGCTTTTGGGACATCACACCGGAAACATGCATCGACCTATGGTATTACTGATTATGTAGATACCTGCGTTGCCGGGTTTTTGATGATGAAAGAGATAGCGGCCTTCAATAAGGCACTTGAAAAACCGATGCACCCTATTGCTCTTGTTGTGGGTGGAGCAAAAATCTCATCAAAGATCACACTCTTGAGCGCTGTGATGCCAAAGATCGATAAGCTGATCATCGGCGGAGCCATGAGCAACACCTTTTTACGTGCACTTGGCTATGACATGCAAGCTTCACTGTATGAAGATGCCTTTGTAGAGACAGCGAAACAGGTTCTAGAAGATGCTACTCTGCATAAGGTAAAGATCTATCTGCCGGTTGATGTTGTGATCACTAATTCAGTCGACCATCCGGTTGATGTGAAAGTCGTTCCTGCCCAAGATGTCCTAGAAGGGTTCCAGGCCGTTGATATTGGACCGGCAACGGTAAAGCTTTTTTCAGAAGCTATCGAGCTCTCAAACACTATCATCTGGAACGGACCGATGGGGATCTATGAGATCGAAAAGTTCTCAAAAGGAACCTATAAAATTGCAAGTGCCATAGGGGACTGTTACGCCTATACTATTGTGGGTGGCGGGGATACGGCTGATGCGGTTGAGAAGGCAGGTGAGAAAGAGAACTTCAGTTTTATCTCCACCGGAGGCGGTGCGAGTCTGGAGCTGTTGGAAGGCAAAATCTTGCCTGGGTTCGAGTGTCTTGACCGTTTAGAGGCGTAACGGAGAGGAGCTCTCTTGGCTCTAACTGTTGAGTGATTAACACAGCAGCCATGACAACCGTAAGGTTATCATGGCTCTTCTCTGTAAAACTCCACTTCAACCTGAACTCTCTACTTCTCTTTCAACGATGCGCTTCTTGCTGTCTGTTTGCGACAATAAAAAATGGCTGATTGATTGAAAATTACGCATAAAAAGTAAGAATAGTGGAGACTTCCTTGGTACAATGTCATTGGAACTAAAAAAAGAATACGAGAGCTGAAAAAAGGTTGCACCGTTTGAGAAGTACGCTTCTCTTAAGATTGTTTTGAAACCGCAGTCAGCAAAGGCAAAACATATGATTCCAACTGCACTCGAATCGTCTCTTGAGCGGCATTTTCGTTCTATAGACAAGATCATTCTCTCCCGTCAAGATGCAGTGACAGGACTATTACCGGCAAGTACCGCAGTAAACGCACATGGTGACTATACGGATGCCTGGGTCAGGGATAATGTTTACAGCATCATGGGGGTCTGGGGACTTGCTCTCGCCTATCGTAAATATGATCCGGATCATCATCGCAGCTACCTTTTAAGTCAAAGTGTCGTCAAATTGATGCGGGGTCTGCTAAGTGCAATGATGCGCCAAGCCGACCGCGTTGAAGCATTTAAGAGGACACTGAACCCTACCGACGCACTGCATGCCAAGTATGGTACCAATACCGGTCTGGCTGTGGTCGGAGATGACGAGTGGGGGCATCTTCAACTCGACGCGACTTCACTCTACCTGTTGATGGTCGCACAGATGACCGCTTCTGGTTTACGGCTTATCTACACCATGGATGAGGTGAACTTTGTACAAAACCTGGTGCATTATATCAGCCGCACTTACTGTACGCCTGATTATGGTATCTGGGAACGCGGCAACAAGATCAACCATGGTACGACAGAGATCAACGGCAGTTCTGTTGGTATGGCAAAAGCGGCACTTGAGGCGCTAGATGGTTTTAACTTGTTCAACGGTGTAGCAAGTCAGGAAGCTGTGATCCATGTGATCCCCAGTGATATAGCGCGTACGCGTTTTACACTCGAAGGTCTACTCCCGCGGGAGTCGAACTCAAAAGAGACTGATGCGGCGCTACTAAGTATCATCGGCTATCCGGGTTATGCGGTTGAGAATGAAAAACTGGTCAAACGCACTCGCGACAAGATTGTCAAGAAACTTGCCGGAACGTATGGCTGTAAACGTTTTTTACTTGACGGGCACCAGAGCAGTATTGAAGACAGTACGCGCCTGCACTATGAGCCCTCAGAGCTGCGGGAATTTGAACACATTGAATCGGAGTGGCCTCTCTTCTTTACCTATCTGCTCCTTGATGCATTGATGCGTGATGACGTTATAGACATTTCATACTGGCAGCAAAAACTAGAGCCTTTGTTTGTTGAACAAGATGGACAGCAGTTGTTACCGGAGTTGTACATCGTGCCTCAAGAGCTGATAGCTGCTGAAAAGCTCAACCCGGGAAGCCAGATACGGATTCCTAATGAGAATGTGCCATTGGTATGGGCTCAGAGCCTTTATATGCTCTCCGACATGATCCTTGATGGGGTATTGTCTCCTGGTGATATTGATCCTCTGCACCGCCGTGAAAGGATCGGTCATAAATTCAGTGCCGATCCCATGGTCTCCATACTGGCAGAAAATGAATCCGTCAAACAGAAACTGCTTGAACTTGGTTTTGTCAGCGAAACACTCGAAGAGGTCAAACCGGTCAGAATCATGCATGCGTCTCAGCTCTCAGAGGTGCATACCTTCTTAGGTAAAAATGAAAAACTGGCATTAAGCGGCCGGCCATTACTGGTTACGAGGACTATTACAACAGCGCGCCTGCATCTTCTTGCGGGTGAAGAGATCCTCTTTCTTCCCTACTATTTTAACCCGCAGGGTTTTTATTTTAGCTACGATAATAAACTCATGGTCGAACACTTTCGTGCCTCTTTAAAGTTTCTCTCTAAGCAGTGGGACCAGGCGGGTCAACCTATCGTGCCGTTTCTTGTGCGCGAAGATATGCTCTTAGAGAGCGAACAAGGGATCGTGCTGGGGTTGTTACAGGGTATTCAGCGTGGAGAGTGTGCCTCATCAACAGTTGTAAGCGGACCGTTGAGAGAACTGTTAGCTAAAGCAGACGTGGAACGCATCGATTATCTGCATGGTTATGCATTAAAGGATATGGAACTTCAGTCTGGCAACCGAGGTGTCTGTACCTCTTCATCAGACAGCAGAATAAACGATCCCTTGACGGCAGAAGAACTTCAAAAGCTTGAAACTGAAGATGACACCTCTTTGATCATGACCCTTGTCGGCAGCAGCAACCGTCAACTGCAGGTGAATGCTTTTCGTTTGTTATGGAAGCGAAAGGGCGGGGAGTTTGAGATCCCGGTTGAAGAGGCAAACATAACACTCGCTTCTGTCGGCGAGCAACTTTACGGGGCTGCAACCGTCTGCCATGATTGGGCTGTGGTACGTCGCATAGCGAATATTACCGGGAAGTATGATGATCGTTTGGAAGATACACTGCTTGACATCGTTGTCCGTCAAAAGCGTCTGGCAGTGGGGCGGGCCTACAGTGCAAAAGCCACTTTCTCTAAACCTCTGGAGAGTGTGTCAATCGTGAAAACCATAGCAGAGTTCTGCGGTCATAATCCGGCAGAGAGTGTTTTGACACAGGAGATCATGTTGCACCTTGGGCATCTTATCCGTAGCGAGCAGGAGCTGTTTGACAATATGTTGACACTGCGGACCTGGCATTTTGTTCAATTGCTAGTGGGACAGATCAGTCGGGATAAAGCGTTGTCAGTGGGAGATGCTTATGAGGCGTTGTTGGCGCTGGCTCCCCATGCTATTTATGATCATCTACGGGCTGTTTTGAAGTCATTTAGCCGAAATGTCACACAAATGATCGATCAGGAAAACCTGCATGCGTCGGGTGTACCGGTTCTTGATGTTTTAACATCAGCTCCGCCTGTTGTTGAACTCTCAGAAGTCGATGACTGGGCTCAGTGGCGGCAGCATGCCGGGATGCTCGGCCGTCTTCCTCCAAATTTTTATAAAGATGTTTGGTATTTGTTACAGCAGTGCAAAGGTCTGGTTATCGGCGATAAATACAGTCTACAAAGCCGAATCGGACCGGAATTGACCTTTGATTCAACAGCAGGCGAGCGAAGCTTTGCATTGCGAATCGACGAGTTATTACAGAGCATTGATGCACCGGATTACTGTCAGTTGAATATTGAAGCCTTGGAAAGTCTGGCGAAGCTGTTTAGACAAAGTCCGGAACTGCATGTCGATAACGATCTGATACTGGATGTTTTGATCGGGCATGCTGTCCGAATCAGCTGGGAAAAGCATCATAGGTCAGAAAATTACGGTGAACAGCGAGGACAGGCTTGGGAAGCATTTTACAGCCTCTCTCCTATGGAGACTGACAAGATGGTTATTGAAGCGTTTATCTATCTTCTTGGAGCGAATGATGTGCATGATGAACTTAGAAGTGAGGATAACTAGATGATATTAGCAGGTGATATTGGCGGTACTAAAACGAACCTGGCCCTGTTCGAGTCGGTTGGGGATACACTTCAAATACGAGTGCAACATCAGTTTGCAAGTCGGGAATTTTCCACTTTTGCAGACGTCATAAACGCATTTGAAAAACAGACCTCAATACCGCAGATCGATGCTGCATGTTTTGGGATAGCGGGCCCAGTGATCGACGGACGTTGTCGTACTACCAACCTGCCATGGGAGATCACAACTTCCGACCTCCGTAAACATCTCAATACAGATAACGTCCGTTTGATGAATGATCTTGAAGCAACTGCCTACGGGATGTTATATCTGCCCGAGGATGAGTTTGTCGAGTTAAACCCGACAGGACGTCCAGTGCAGGGTAATCGTGCTGTTATCGCTGCAGGAACGGGACTTGGTGAAGCGATGCTGTTTCATGACGGTAGCGTGTATCATCCTATCGGCTCAGAAGGCGGTCACAGCGACTTTGCATCAGTAACACCGCAGCAGGATGAACTGCTAAAGTGGCTGCGCAACCGCTATCCGGGACATGTCAGTTTTGAAAGAATTTTATCGGGCCCTGGCATCTATACACTCTATGAGTTTTTGCTTGAGAGCGGTTTTGCAACGGCACCGGCCTCGATGATGAACATCCCCGAAGACAAAGACCACAGTGCCATGGTCAGCGAATGCGCCTTAAGCCAGAAAGACCCCTTATGCGTGGAAGCATTAAGACTCTTCGTTGAGATATACGGTGCTGAAGCTGGAAACCTGGCATTAAAGTCTATGTCGCTGGGCGGGGTTTACATCGGTGGCGGTATCGCCCCCAAGATCTTACCGTTCATCACCGACTATTTTATGAAGGGGTTTGCTGCAAAGGGACGTTTTGAGGAGATGCTGCGCGGTATGCAGGTGAAGGTAGCACTGAACCCTGAAACAGCACTGCTGGGTGCCGCACATTTTGCTGTTGACAAGCTGTTAGGTGATTGAACTTTAGGACGCTCAGGCTGTTCTCAATGCTGAGTTGATGTCAGCATAGTGTTTTACTACGACTCTTTAATATCACGTAGACCTTATAAACGTGGAAGAGAGAAGAAAAGAGGTATAGATATCACCGGATCCATCTCCATTGAAAGGCATTTGGAATCAAAATTGAATAGGCATCACCAAGTCGTGTTAGAAATATGCTAATATAGGTGAATATTTAAGATAAAAGGCTAAGTACGTGAATGATGATAAGTCTACTAAGTCAAAAAAGAATTTTTTTCTATCCTATATAGAAGATAAAATAGACAGGTTAAAAAAACTAGTCGGGGTTGTAGATAAAAAAGCACCTATCTCTTTCAAGCTTTCAGAGTTTATGCAAGAAGTTGACTCTGCACTTGAAAATTTACCAAAAGAGTACCAAAAGCTTTACGAATTTAAACCTGCAGAGGGTGTGTTTTTTATAGATAGAGAGACAGAAATAGAAACACTTGAAAATGCATATGAAAACTGGACAAGAAATCGCTTTGTCACATGTGCGGTTATAGGCGAAAAAGGATGTGGAGTCAGCTCAACATTGAACTCTTTTTTAGCAAAAATTCCTAAGACGGATACAATCAGAGCCGAATTGAATGAGAAAATCCATACAAAAGATAAATATTTTACTTTTTTCAACACGTTGCTAAAAACTGAAGATATCAAAAGCAACAAGGAGTTGATTGATTTTTTAAACAATATTGAAAATCCAAAAATAATCATTATTGAAAATCTACATCATATGTTTTTAAAAATAGTAGGCGGATTTGAGAGCATGGAGATGCTATTTGAACTTATCTCATATACAACAGAAAAGGTGCTTTGGATAGGAGTTTTCACACCTCAAACATGGAACTATCTGGATAAAACCATCTCCATATCAAACTATTTTACAAGTGAGATACTCATGGAAGAGCTGCCTTACGAAACTATCAAAGATATCATATTCAAGCGAATTGATTATGAGTCAACTAAAATAGAGTTTATCCCAAATAAGGAGACTTTAGAGAAGAAAACTTTTCATAATTTAGATAAAGAGGAACAACAGATCTATTTGTAGGAACAGTTTTTTAAACTTCTGCATAAACTTTCAAACGGAAATATCTCTCTTGCTCAACTTTATTGGATTCGCTCAATTACTGTAATCGAAGAGAAAACTTTGGCGATTAAAGAGATTGACGACTTTGACTACTCTTTTATCAAAAACCTTTCTTCAGAAGCTCTCTTTACCATGCAAGCACTAATCTTGCATGACGGATTGACGATAAACGATTTTGCGGTAGTTATGCATGAATCCATAACAGAGAGCCGTAAGATACTTATGCCGATGCTCGAGAGAGGCTTGCTCATTCAGCCGCATGAAAAGTACAACATAAATCCTGCTATCTATAAACCCGTGTATGATTATTTATCATCAAAAAATTTTATTCACTAAAGTGGAGCGCTGACATGAGATTTACAATACTTATATTTTTACTCTTTTTTACCGGTTTGTGTTATGGGGCAGATACAGTTGCAGATACTGTTAAAGATACAGTGTCAGATACCATAAACTTTATTGACATCATCTCTATCTCTAAGCTTCTTTTGACACTGCTTTTTTTTATAGTCAGTTACTACTTTATAACTCTTTTTACAAAAATACTTGTGTTTTTTGCCGAAAAAAGTTCTAAACTCAGAATAACGATAAAAGGTTTTATTCCAATACTAAGAATAGCCCTTTGGAGTGCTTTTATAGTTATAACGATAAAAGTCATCTATAACCCGCCGGTAAACATGCTAATGACTGCTCTTGCATCTGTGGCGATTGCCGTTGGTTTTGCTACACAAGATTTATTGAAAAATATATTTGGCGGAATTATGCTTATGTTTGACCGCCCTTTTACGGTTGGAGACAAGATAAAAGTAGGAGAAGATTACGGCGAAGTAGTGACAATCACTCTTACGACGACACGCATTAGAACTCCTGATGATTCGATGGTAATAGTTCCCAATATGGAACTTATGAACACCTCGGTTTCAAACAGTAACTCTGGTGAACTCTATTGTCAGGTTGTCGCAAAAATCGTGCTTCCCATAGATGTAGATACGCAAAAAG
>JAQIBF010000066.1 GCA_027859195.1 Helicobacteraceae bacterium | reverse complement strand
GTGTAACAGTTACAATAAATGGTACAAACGATGCACCACTTCTAGATCTTGACAGTAACGATAGTGCTGCAACTGGCAATGACTACGCAGTCACATTTACCGAAGGGGGCAGTGCGGTTTATATTGGTGATACGGATATTACGATCTCAGATGTAGATAATACTACTTTGGAAAGTGCAACGATCACTATCACAGATAAAGAGGCTGGTGATCTGTTGATCGTAGGTACATTACCTTCTGGAATTACGGCAGGTGCGTATGACCCTGTAACTGGAACGATTACCCTAACAGGTACTGCGACACTTGCAGATTATCAAGATGCTATCGGCGTTATCCAGTATTTAAATGATGGATCAACCATCGGAACCAGTCGTAGTATTGAAGTGGTAGTCAACGATGGCGTCAGTGACAGTGCCCCGGCAACGACAGATGTTACGATCGTAACTATTCCAACAGTAAGTGTGACTGATGTATCTGTCCAGGAACCTGTTTCTGGTACAACGACATTGACGTTTACAATCTCAATAGATGAGACTGTGGGAAGTGACCTTACGTTTGATTACAGTACTGCTGATGTCAGTGCGCTGGCAGGTTTAGACTATGTTGCGGCTGCTACAAATGCGACGATTACTGCTGGTAGTACATCGACTACAGTTGTTATCACAATTAACAGCGACAGCGACGTCTTTGAAGGGGATGAAACATTCACGCTTGACCTGACGAACTTTAATCAGACTGTTAACTTTGAACCTGGTGCGCATGCGATCACTGACGGTGTTCAAGCGATTGGTAGTATCGGTGCCAACAATGGTGCACCGGATGCTGTTGATGACACATTTGTGACAACACCGGATACGCAATTGGTCACAGGAAATGTGTTAAGTAACGATACCCTTGTGGACAATGCTGTTATCAGCGCATTTGATGCGACATCAGCAAATAGCGGTACGGTTACCTATAACAATGACGGTACCTTTACTTATACACCATTTAGCGGCTTTACAGGAACAGACACATTTACCTATACCCTCACAGATGATGACGGAGAGACGAGTACTGCAACGGTTAGCGTTGACGTTAATGCGACGGTAGTTGCTCCTCCTGTTGTCACAAGTGTTCCTGATACTGCTTATACCGAAAATGGCGCAGCTATCAACATTCTGTCCGGCATGAGCATTACCGATGCAGACAGTACGGTTCTCTCGTCTGTCGTTATTACTGTTGAGGGCTACATCGCTGCACAAGACGTAATGGACTACTTAACAGCGGGTACAAGTGTGATCGCTACGTCAACAGTCAACGGCAGCAGTTGGGAACTGACGCTTTCCGGCGGCGCAGACATTAATGAGTACCTGACGGTTATAAATTCATTGACATACTTAAACAGTTCTGAGAACCCAAGTACGGCAACGCGGACAGTCACTGTTGAAGCCTTTGATGAGACGTATGCAAATATCTTCGGCAGTGATGCCGGTTCTATCACCGTTACAGCTGTAAATGACGCGCCGGAAGTGTTTGACAACAATGTTTATACGCTTGAAAGCAGTGTAGATAACGGTCTTAACATTGCACCACCGACTGATGCAGACAATAACGACAACACGTTGGTCATTACCGTTACCGGTCTACCAAGTACGATAGGCACTGTGACATTGGCAGATGGTACAGCAGTAACAAATGGTCAAGTCTTGACGTTGGCAGAATTGACATCGTTAGAATTTGATGCAGGTGTACCAGGCAGCGGAACATTTACCTATACGGTATATGACGGTTCAGAGACTACAGTCGCAACGACAACGATCAATGTCGGCAATACAGGTTCTGATGTCAACACGGTTTACGAAAGCGGCCTTAGCGGCGGTACAGGTGGCGGAACAGCAGAAGTGACGGGCAACATCCTGACTAACGATGCAGCTGCAGGTGACACAATAGACAAAGTAAACTTTGGCGGAACTGACTATTCACCGACAGGTGGTGTCATCGCTATTGACACACCGCAGGGTCTGTTAACTGTTTATGCTGACAACAATACACCAGGCTTTAGTGTGGGTGACTATGTCTATACCTTAGATACAACGGACAACAGCGGAAATAATATTAGTGAGGCATTTACATACACCTTTACGAACGGTACAATTTACAGTGATACCCTGACGATTTCGATCGTCGATGATGCACCAATCGCCAATGACTTGGTGCAAGAGATTCCTGAGTCGGAAGAGAAAATATTTAATATTGTATTTACTCTTGATGTTTCTGGAAGTATGGGTTTTGCTTCCGCGGCAGTTAATGGTGTGTTACCAATTGATTTGGCTAAAGATGCCTTAAAAGCGTTGGCACTGGAGTATTTCAACCAATCAACACAGGTAAATATCTCTTTGATCTCGTTCGAATCAGTGTCTAACTTTGAAGGTACAGTTGATAATTATGCAGACTTTGTAGCTATGATTGATCCATTGACAGATGGAGGAGGTACAGATTATCTTGAAGCACTGGATATGGTTGAATCAACATTCGATGCAGATTTACTAATTCAAAACAGTGCTGACAATGTAGAGAATATCTCTTACTTTATCTCAGATGGTGTTTCGTCTACCGACCCATCTTCTAATAATTTTATTGATTTTGTTAATAGCAATTCGATTGATTCTTATTCTGTTGGTATCGGTGGTGGTATACCTGCTACCCCTGATCAGCTCAATTATATTCATAACATCGACTCTATCGGTGTAGGCGGTGGTCATGTTGATGATGCATTGATCGTCACTGATATATCGCAGCTTGAGTCTGAACTGCTGAGTACGGTACCGACGGCATTCGGCGGTAATATCACGGCAAACGGTTCGATTGACAACGTCCTGTTCGGTGCCGATGGTGGCCATGTACAGTCTATTACACTCGATATTGGCGGTACATCTTATGATATTACGTATGATGGCACAAATATAACCATCCCGCCAGCAATTGCAGGGGACGTTACAGATATAGGCAGCAGTATCGAGATCATTAAAAGTACAAACTTTACGTATGGTACATTTACGTTTGACTTCAGTGACGGCAGCTATACCTTCAGTGCACCTAACGGTACCGCGCCGACAACATTTAACTTCGACTATACTATTGTCGACAATGACGGCGATACTGATTCTGCAACCGCAACACTTAACATAGTAGACGATTCACCGGAAGCAAGAGATGACCTTCATACCGTCAATCCATATGAAATTGCAGAAGGTAATGTTATATCTGCCATCGGGACTGATGGCGGGCCTAGTTTCGGCGGTGACTATACACCGTTTGCAACGCAAGGCGGCGGGGTTGATAAGATAGTTGACGATGCAGACATTACAGAATTTACGTATAAAGGTACTGTGATCAGTCTTGATCTAACACCTACATATACAACAGTTACCTATCCAGACCCAACGGGGGTTTCAGCTAGTGTCGCAACAAATAGTTCGACTAACTTTAGCACGACCGATTTTGTGCTTAGCAGCGATGCAGGTGTAAGCTTTAATAATCAAGGAGCAGGTGTAACTGGAGGTAGCGACAGTGCTACAATAGATAAGAATGACGCTGATGTAGCGTTGACAGTAACATTTACAACTACTGAATTGCCTTATGGCGTAGATAATTTAATTTTAACTATGAATGATTTCCAAAGTAATAATAATGATGCTGTGTTAATCAAACTCTATGATGCAGATGGTGTGTTAATCGATTCCACATCATATTCAGCCCAAACTAATCCAGGTGCAGAAACTATTGACTTATCAGCCTTTTCAGGTATCGCTTCAATTGATATCAGTTATAGCGGGGGTTGGGATGCACAATTAAGTAATATTTCTTACGAGCCAACCCCTTCTCCAGGAACAGTAGATGTCACAACATATGATCTAAGCGGCAGTACAGACGGTGATTTAAGCTGGGTCTACACCCATGAAGTAGATCGTGACGGCAATGATATCTTTAAAGCGATCGTGACAGATGCAAGCGATAGTTCAAGTTTCACACTTGGAAGCAATGGTTACTACAACTATACGCCGGATCAGACAGGGGCAAGTAATGTTACACCTGAAAGTGTTAATACAATTTCTCTTGCTAATATTGATGCTAGCGACTTAACGATTACGGCATTCAACGCAGATGGATCGGTTGGCACTCTTACATATAACGATCCATGGGGCACTACGGATGATGGTATTGGTGTTCTTGGTGGTGGGATTGATTATCGAATTGATTTAGGTGAGATGGTGACTATAGACTTTATGGCAAAAGGAAATAATCCAAATGGCGTGAATAATGTCACTTTTGATTTGACAAGTTATGGTGGTACTCATGAAAATGTTACACTAGTTATCTATGGTTTAGATGGCACTACTATATTAGATACTATAGATGTTTCAGCCCAGACAATTACATTGTCGGCAAATGATTATCTAACAATTGGAAAAGTAGACTTTATTGCTGACACGATTAATGGTGATACATATGTTCGTATTAGAAATATTACATATGACCAGATTGACGCGCCAGCTCCAACCAATATTAGTCCAGTCTTGGTCGAGTATGTCTTGACCGATACAGACGGTCAATCCGACACGGCTCAACTGGCGATCTATACACCGGATCAGAGAATTACCGGAACAGTCGGCATTGACAATATCTCAGGCGGTTTGCTTAACGACCAGATTATCGGTGATGCAGGGAATGATATCTTATCCGGTAATGGCGGACATGATACGATCTCAGGCGGTCTTGGCAATGACACGATCGACGGTGGAACAGGTCAGGATTACTTGAGCGGCGGTGACGGTGATGATTATATCTCCGGCGGCGCAGACAATGACCATGTAGATGGTGATGCCGGTAATGATATTGTTGACGGTGGAACCGGCGACGATATTGTCCAAGGTGGCGATGGTAACGACCTTCTCTTCGGCGGTGCGGGCAATGACCTGCTCGAAGGCGAAGCGGGTAATGACATTCTTGACGGTAATGCCGGCGCTGATACCTTACTCGGTGGCGAAGGTGCCGATACCCTTGTCTTCGACAGTGCTGACACGTTAATAGACGGTGGAAACGATATCGATATGCTTATTGTCAAAGAGACGGGCACACTTGACTTCAGCAATGTTCATAACATCGAGCAGATCGACCTTACCGGTAACGGTGTACAAGAGATCGATGGTCTTAGTTTAAATGATATCTTAAGCATGACTGACGATAACAACACCATTGCTATTACAGGTGATGCGGTTGACAGTGTCGGTACAGTTGACACGACAGGATGGAATAAAGGTGCAGAAACGGTTAATGCTGTGGATTCTACACACACATATGAATATTCCAACGGTAGTGGTGACAGTATCTCCGTGACTATCGATGACAATGTGAACAACACGGGACTGTAATGTCCCTTAAGGTGCTGGGTAAATCCAGTGACACCTTGCTTCAACATATGCATTAGTTCATATATATTTAAAATCAACTATTCTACATAATCTTTTCAGTTATGACTTTTTTCAGTATGCTTGTTCTACTATTGAATTTATCCAATATTTATGATGACTCTTTTGAACTTGTTATACGTTTTATATAGGACGTTGCATATGAGTAAAATTTTTCATAGAGTACTTCATTACGATCTTTGTTTTCCATCAATACAATTATATGTGCAATAGGTGGTGTAAATCACCAAAATGTCCATGAAGTCGTGGCGGAAAAACCGGAGATGATCGCTGTGGTCAGTGCTCTGTTCGAGGGTGATATCACAGCCAACACAATTCAATTAATAAATTAATAAAAGGAATTAAACTATGAAAACAATCGCAATAGCAACAGCGGCATTAATGCTGGCTACAACAATGGCAATGGCAGTAGAAGCGGCACCAGAAAAAAACCGTTTTGACGAGATGTCGAAACGCTATGACCGGATCGTACGTATCGGCGTCGATGTTCAGGGTAACCAGGACGATCGCACTTCTGTAGGTACAGGTGATAAAAAAGATATGGGCTATGAGATCGCTTTTGGAGCTGAAAAAAAGGTGGATGATTTTCATTTTGGATCTCGCATCATGAACACCTTTTACAACTATGGCGACAAGACCTACTATCAGGGAGGCAATGAAACATACAACAGCAACTATGGCGTGGAGCTGTCGATGAGCCGTTTTTATAAAGCGACACAGTATTTCAAACCGTATCTTGGTGCCGGTTTCGGTATTAACAAATCGAAGGTTACTGACAATAATTCCAATGAGATGAGGGAAACCTATTCACCGACGCTGCATGTAATGGCGGGTGTTTCGGGTGAGGTGATCGTTGGTATCGGCTACTATGTCGAAGTCAAACGCCGATTTGCGGACAATACCAATAGGATTGACGGTGTCAACGGAACAATGACTACAGCCGGTATGAGTTACCAGTTCTAACCACGAAGGCAGTACATCTCTGCTGCCTCACATCTATCAACTTCTAACTCTCTATTTATCAACTGACATTTTAACGATACCAAAAAGAGCGTAATTGCTGTAAACTCCTTATAAACTAGAAATGAAGATCTCGGAGGCGTATCATGAACATTGCTGTAGTGGGCTGTCTGTTGGGCGAAAGAATCCGTTTTGACGGGGGTCATAAGCACGACCATTTTATTACGGATGCGCTGGCACAGTTTAAGACTATGAATGATGCCAATCATTGGTTAACATAGATGAAAAGGATGACTATGAAAACATTACTACTATCTCTGATAGCACTACTCGCCATGACAGGCTGCAGCACGTCGTATCCGCCTTTGGCGACGGTTGACAAAGTCGATATTGAACGATACAGCGGAAAATGGTTTGAGATCGCCCGCTACGAGCACTATTTTGAAAAAGGGTGTACCAATGCGACGGCAGAGTATGCCATCCGTAAAGACGGCAAGATCAAAGTAACCAATAAGTGTATTCTTGAAGAGGGAGAGCCGATCGATGCCGTCGGGATTGCCTATGCGACTGATGAGACCAACAGTAGGCTCAAAGTCAGTTTTTTCCGCCCCTTCTACGGTAACTACTGGATCCTGATGCTCGACGACGATTACAGCTATGCGGTTATCGGTGACCCTTCCAGAGAGTACCTGTGGATAATTTCACGTACACCGACACTCGATATGAGTGTCAAGGAGACAATTCTGGATGCACTGCCTGAACTCGGATACGCGACTGACAAACTGTTATGGACAAAACAGCAAGAATAGTGTTATAGAGCCTTGCAATAGTGTTTCAATTTGCTTGGTCTATTTTGGAGATTTCAGGTATGATAATTCTAATATGAAAAAACAAATATTAATCTTTCTTATAATAGCTTTTCCACTGTTCGCGCAGAAGGAAGCAGTCAGTGTGCAGCTGCAGTGGCTTGACCAGTTTCAGTTTGCCGGCTTTTATATCGCCAAGGAGAAAGGATTTTATGACGAAGTCGGGCTTGATGTCACTTTGAAAGCGTATGCTCCCGGTATAGATACAGTCGATGAAGTGGTATCGCAGCGCTCGCAATACGCTTTGGGCCGCTCTTCTCTGTTGCTCGAGCGAGCCAAAGGAACTCCTGTCGTGGCTCTAGCGGCGATCTTTCAGAGCTCACCTTCTGTTCTCATCGCAACCGATCCGAAGATCAAAACCCCCCGGGAGTTGAATGGGAAGCGTATTATGGTCACGTCTGACGAGGTCGAGTCAGCCGCCATCATGGGGATGCTTCTTGCCAACGGGATCCGTCCGGACGAAGTCGCTTTGCAGAACCATTCGATGAATTACCGCGACCTTATAGACAGCAAGACCGATGCGATGTCCTGTTACCTCTCTAACGAACCTTATCTTTTGCAAGAAGCCAAAGCCGACTTTACAGTGTTCGATCCCAAAGAGTATGGTTTTAACTTTTATGGCGATCTTCTCTTCACCTCCGAAGAGGAGATTGAAAATCACCCTAAACGCGTTGAAAAGTTCTATGCGGCAACGGTCAAAGGTTGGCTCTGGGCATTCGACCATATCGAGGAGAGTGCGGCACTCATCTATGAGAAGTACAACAGCCAGCATAAGTCGTTCGCAAGTCTTGTCTATGAAGGCGAAACGCTTAAAAAACTTGCTATGGAGAAAAATGTCCAGTTTGGAAGCATCTCCAAAATAAGGTATGAAAAGATAGTCGAAGCCTACCGTCTGAGCGGTCTGTTGCCTTATCTAGTCGATTTGAATGCATTTATCAACCCGATGGGACTTGGCAAACAGAAGATCAAGATCGGGGTTCTGGCAAACCGTCCGAAAATCGATATCCGCATGCGTTGGGAGGCGCTGCTGGCATATGCTAATGAAGTACTGCCGCAATACAGCTTCGAGATGGTCCCGCTGGCATTTGGAAAACTTGAAGAGGTGATCCGCAATGGCGATGTGGACTTTCTCTTTGCAAACACCATGCTCTATGTGCACTATGAGAACCACTACGGTCTCACAAGGATTGCAACACTGCTTAACCTGAACATGGCTGAGGGCGAAGGGCTGAAACGTTATGGCGGTGTGATCTTTACACGTTCAGACAACAAGGATATCAACAGCTTGCAAGATCTCAAAGGCAGGCGGTTCGGCGCGGTCGTTGAAGAGTCGTTCGGCGGATGGGTCATGGCGTATGAAGCTCTGCTGGAGAGGGACATCGACCGTTCCGACATCGATCTGCATTTTCTCGGAACGCAGGATGCCGTTGTCAACGCGGTGCTCAACGGCGAGGTGGATGCAGGCACGGTACGCACCGATATACTGGAGAGAATGGTGTATGAGAAGCGAATAGACCTTTCATCGTTCAAAGTACTTTCGCCGCGTGCATACGAAGGTTTTCCTTATCTTGTCAGCACCAAGCTCTACCCGGAGTGGCCACTCGCCAAACTCAAACATACACCTGATCGGGTTGCGTATGACATTCTAGGTATGCTGATCAAACTCACGCCTACGGATAAGATCGCCAAACGTACCCAGATCGCCGGCTGGACGATCCCTCTGGACTATTCCGATGTCCATAAAACGCTCAAAGCCCTTAGGCTGCCGCCTTATGATCGGACTGACCTGACGGTAGAGGAAGTGTTTGATGTCTACGGTATGTGGATATACCTCTTCCTCGGGATTTTTATTGTAATCACTGCAAGCATACTCTATGTACGCCATACCAATACGCTTCTTACTGCGTATAACAGAATGCTCGATGATACGGTCAAAGTCCGTACACAGGATCTTGAAAAGGCTAACAAGGCTTTGAAAATATTGTCACGTACTGATCCTTTGACCAAGATCCACAACCGCCACTACTTTATGAATCAGGCCGAAAAATATCTTGACATTGCACAGCGAAACAGGACACCACTGCAGATATTGATGCTGGATCTGGACTATTTCAAAAATATTAATGACACCTATGGTCATCCGGTTGGTGATCAGGTACTCCAATGTTTCACAAAAGCTGTCTCTGAACGGCTGCGCAAGTCCGATCTCTTCGGACGTATCGGCGGAGAAGAGTTCGCGATCTGTCTACAGAACAGCTCTGCAGAAGGTGCAATTGAATTTGCTGAAGAACTTTGCACGACGGTAGCCACTTCTGCCTGCAGTTATGACGAGGAAAATACCATCAATTTTACTGTTAGTATCGGGATGGTGAGCTTCACCGATGACAAAGGGCTTCCTGAACTGCTTTCGAAGGCAGATGAAGCCCTCTATAAAAGCAAGAGAAGCGGGCGCAATCAGGTCTCCGTCTACCGTTCATGATCACTGCGTTTATAAAAATGTATATGCTTTTATGGATGTGTAGAAGAGAGAGAACGTTCACCTGCGCATCGCTGCGTATGCTTCAACCAATCGGCATAGAACAGCATTAAATCAAGGCAAATACTATACTAAGAGTACCAAATAACAAAATAATAGACTATACTGTTTTATAAGAGAAACAAAACCAGGAGGTGTGCCATGAAGATCGCATTGACCGGAGCAAGCGGGTTCGTCGGTGCGGTACTGCAAAAGACGTTTGATAATTGTGTCATTATTAACCGTGATGATATAGAAGCCAGGATACTCAGAAAGCTCAAAGGTGTGGATGTTGTCATTAACCTTGCCGGAGCCCCCATCATCAAACGCTGGAGCGATCCGTACAAAAAAATATTGCTCGAGAGCCGTACAGAAACGACACGCAAGTTAGTCGCTGCTGTCAATAAAAGTGATGTTCAGCACTTTATCTCCACATCTGCGATCGGCATCTATCCTGACAACATGCCCAGTGACGAATTTACATCAAAGATTTCCGACGATTTTCTAGGCGGACTGGCAAGGGAGTGGGAAAGTGAGGCGATGCTCTGTCACAAGCCGACGACCATTCTGCGTTTCGGTGTTATTCTTGGACCCGAAGGCGGTGCGCTGACGCAGATGCTGACCCCGTTCCGTCTGGGCGTAGGCGGGATTATCGGCAATGGAAAGATGATGACCAGCTGGATTGATATGGCAGACTTGATGAAGATATACCAGTTTATAATCGAAAGACGTCTTAGCGGTGTGTTTAATGCCGTCTCCCCGAACCCTGTCACCAACTATACTTTTACTAAAACATTCGGAAGAGTATTGCACCGTCCGACCGTTCTGCCAATCCCTGAATTTGCATTGCGTCTGATGTACGGTGGAGCGGCTTCGGTGCTGACAGGATCAAAAGAGGTCTATCCCCGTGCTCTACTGAATGAGGGATTTATCTTTGACTACCCGGAACTCGAAAGCTCCCTGCGTCATCTTCTAAAGTAGGGCCTTCCGACCAAACGACATATTATTTCTCCAAGAAGAAACGATCTGTAGTGTAAAAGTGTCATAAAAAGAGAGAAAAGCTAAAATACATTTTAGACAAACGATAAGAAGTGATACCATATTCCAGGTTTGTAAAAGGCTGGACCGGATAAAAAAGAGATACTTATTTGGATTATATTTCAGTAAATGAGTTTGAAAAAAGATATAATGAAAATGTTCTAGTAAACGCAGTGTTGACTGAACAAAAAACTGTATAAGGCAGTGGGTATTTCATGCCAGATAGAACTATGAAGATATATGTTAGTCAGGTAATTGACATCGCGATTGCTAATAGGGACAAATAGCGTTTTTTCTCTTATGGTATCGGTAACAAGGGCTTTGGTAGTAAGCTCACCTCGACGTGAAGGCATATATAATTAAGAGGATAAGCATTCAAAAAATAAGATGGCTTCGTTCTTGAATGACTGGCATAGATCTGGCCCCCTTATGGAAGCCAGTTTTATTTTGTAGGGAATATAGCTGGCAGAGTAACAAAATGACTTAGCTTGTGAATTATACTAGTTCTATTCTCGTGGCACTGTGATTATAATCAGGCTGTAAAGACTCTCTGTCAAGTAAGTCATTAGTCAGGTAATTGACATCGCGATTGCTAATAGGGATAAATAGAGTTTTTTCTCTTATGGTATCGGTAATAAGGGCTTTTGTTGTAAGCTCACCTCTACGGGAAACAACCTTAATCGTATCGCCATTTTTTATGTTTAATGCCTGGGCATCTTCAGGATTAATTTCACAAAAATTCAACTCTTTATATTTGAGCAGTGTTTTTGGCAGATTTGTTTTGGTTCCGCTGTGCCACTGATCTCTTGTTCTTCCTGTTAAAAGTATAAAAGGGTACTCAAAATTTGTTTTTTCACTTAAAAGCTTATTCTCAACAAAAAATAGATTCCCTTTTTTGTCGGGTGTTAAAAAGTTTTTTATTTTCTCTCCCCAAATAAATGGTTTTTTCGATATTTCATCATAAGAGGCTTCACTGATATCCATATAATCATTAAGTTTAGTCATCTCTTGGTACTCTTGAAAGATCTCTTTAGTATTTACATAGTCAAACTCTTTTTCGTAGCCCAATCCACATCCCAGAAGTTTAAATATTTCCCAGTCAGGTTTACACTCTATGGATGTACGAGTTAACTTTTCCTGTTTTGTAATGGTTCTGTCAAGGTTTGTCTGCGTTCCCTCTTTCTCTCCCCATGGAGCAGCCGGCAGTAAAATGTGCGCGAACTTGGAAGTTTCAGAGTTTTGGTAGGCGTTCATCTCCACAACCATAGGAATTTTTTTTATCAATGCCTCAACTTTATTTCTGTTAGGAAGATGATAAACTGGGTCTGTATGGCAGACAATCAAAACATCAAGGTTTGCTTCTAACATCTGTGTTGCTGTAAGTCCAGGTTTATTGTCTATTTTATCAGTTTTCCAGAATTTAGAAACTTTTTCAATACTTTCTTTGTCAAACCCCAAATGCACCGCAAGCATAGTTGATAGCCCGCCGACCTCTCTGCCACCCATAGCGTTTGGCTGACCTGTTAAACTCAGAGGACCATTACCCTCTTTAAAAATCTTCCCGGTTAAAAGGTGGGTATTTATAAGTGCCAAGTTTTTATCTACACCTTGAACCGACTGGTTTAGCCCCATAGTCCAGGCAGTAATAATATTTTCGCTGTTTTTATAGAGTGCAAAGAATTCTTCAAACTGCGCACTTGTCAAACCTGTTCTTTTTAACATCTTAGTTACGGGGACTCTTTTATACTTGTTTTTTAAT
>JAQIBF010000081.1 GCA_027859195.1 Helicobacteraceae bacterium | reverse complement strand
GTACTAATGATATGAAGTAATAAAAGAAGTACAAAATGGTATAAAGTTGAATATCCAAGACCTGATTTATAGTGTCGAAATTTATACTTTATAGACTTCCCTTTCTTTTTTTCACGATGCGAAATTTCACGACTCATCATTTAGTGATTCGCTGTATTGCGCTGTTGGCGCTTAAGTTCCGCCCTGTACGGCGCTTTAGCGCTGTGTCGCCGTAAAAAAAAGAAACAAAAAAAACTCTCGTGACGGCTTCGAGCCCGATAGCTATCGGGTACCTTCCTTGCTGGGGTCTACGTCGTCGGTACTTCATACATCGACTTTGTACCCAACCTTACAAAAGCCAAGCGGTGAGGCATTATCTGACGCGGTGATACTAAAAGCATAACACCTTGTTGCGTCGACCTAAAACAGCCAAGAAGTTACCTTCTCCTTAACGGTCTTTGGCTATCAAAGCTACCGTTTTCATCCCTGTTTGAATATTTTCTCAGCAGTTACTACGTGAGTCGTATAAGTTTAAAGGACATTTGATTGATTGCTTTAGCGATTGAACTCCAACGTCTGAAGAACAGTGTCTCTCTTTTTTTCTCGAAAACTATTTCTCTGACGCGACAGAGAAAAAAAGTTCGGGCTATCACAGTTTAAAAGTAAAGGGAACTTGTGCTCAAGTGAAAGGTTTCATCCTAGGGATATGAAGTAATTAAAAAAATTAGAAAGGAGAGAGAAGGGACTCTCAAGAAAAAGTTAAATAGTATATTCTGGATTAAATCCAGAAAGAGATGATTAGTTGCGTGGCAGACGGATCACCTTGATGCCCGCATTCAACCGCTGTCGACCAAAGTAGTCTTTAAGGATGGTCTCCCGTTTTTGTCCCATTAACGCATTAGAGATCTCTGGTCGGATAGCTTCAAGGTCTGGTGCATCGCTCGCCCCTTTCGCTTTTAGATAAAAACTCATAAACCCGCTATTTGGTGCAGGGACAATCTGTGTAAAACTATTGAGCGAAGTGTTGTCTAAGAGCTCAGCTAAACGAGGGTTCATCTTGGCTGCTTCCAAGGTGTTCTCTTCGCTGGTCACATCCGGTGAGTAAAACATAGGATTGTCTATCTTCTCCTGAAGACGATTTTTGTCAGGACATTGGTAGACGAGAACAGTGTAAGAAGAGGGCTTCTGAAACTCTGTTTTGTGAAGTTTGTAATACTCTTCGATCTCTGCATCATTGGGCTGTTCCAAATTGGAAAAGGCAATGGCATTGTAGAGCTTTTGGTTGAGGATCTTCTCTTTGATCTTCTCTTTTAGTTTCGTCTCGCTAAGGCCTTGTGAACTTTGAATGGCTTGATAAAGTTCGATGACACTCATTTTGTTCTGTTCAGCCATACGTTGAATGTCGTCAAAGATCTCTTGCTTAGTAACACTGAGATGGCGTTCTTTGATCTCGATCTCTTCGAGTTTTTTACGTTCTAAGAGTTCGACAGCCTGCTCCTGGGGAATGTTGTTTTCTTCCATCGCTTTTGTGATCTCATACAGAGTAATAGGTTGGTCTTTGACCATGATCGCGATGCCGTCAATGGTCTGGGCGTTGAGCGAAACAAAAAAGAGTATAAGTAGTAGAAATTTCAAAGATGCAGCCTTTAATAATGATGGCGTATTTTACCTACTTTATTTTAATGCGACAAGATACTCTCCTTTTAAAGCGCATTTTTGCTAAAATCCGGCATTAATTTTGTAATGTTTATGGATATCTATGCATTACTCCAAAGGTCAATCATGGTTGTGACACGTTTTGCTCCAAGCCCTACAGGCTACTTACATATCGGTGGTCTTAGAACTGCTCTTTTATCGTATCTATGGGCCCGTCGCAACGGCGGTAAATTTTTGCTTCGTATTGAAGACACAGACAAAAGCCGAAACTCGGAAGAGGCGGCACTAGCGATTGTCGAAGCCTTTAAATGGGTGGGTCTTGAACATGACGATGCGATCGTGTACCAGTCAGCACGTGACGGCGTCTATGCAAAGTATATTTTACAGTTGCTGGATGAGGGCAAAGCCTACAAGTGTTACATGTCAAAAGATGAGTTGACAGAGCTGCGCGAAACACAGATGGCAAACAAAGAGCGCACCCGCTACGATGGCCGTTATCGTGATTTTGACGGCACACCGCCGGAAGGTATTGACCCGGTTATTCGTATCAAGGCACCTAAGACCGGTGAGATCGTGATTGACGACGGCATCAAAGGGCGTGTCAGCTTTCAGGCGGAAGACATTTTGGATGACTTTATTATTGCCCGCGGCGACGGTTCCCCGACCTACAATTTCGTTGTGGCAATCGATGACGCGCTGATGGGTGTTACCGAAGTCATTCGTGGGGATGACCACCTCTCAAATACGCCAAAACAGATGGTCGTGTATAGGGCGCTTGGCTTTGATCTACCGAAATTCTATCATGTGCCTATGATCCATAACGCTGATGGCAAAAAACTTTCCAAACGTGACGGGGCTACTGACGTGATGGCCTATAAAGAGATGGGATACCTGCCGGAAGCGCTGTTGAACTTTCTGGTGCGTTTGGGCTGGAGCAACGGTGATCAGGAGATCTTTAGTCTCGATGAGATGCTCACCTTGTTTGACCCATCAAGTATCAATAAATCTGCCTCTATCTATAATATCGACAAGCTGGACTGGTTGAATGCACATTACATCAAGAACAGCACAAATACGGCATTGGCAACACTGCTGCATGAATCGTATGGGGTTAATGTTCACGGTCATGATCAAAAAGAGATCCTGCTTGACGCTCTGAAAGAACGTGCTAAAAACATGAAGGAGCTTGCAGAACTTATCCCCGGTATTATTGAAGCACCGACGGAGTATGATGAGAAAGCGGTCAAAAAAGCATTTAAAGATGACGCTATTGCTGTATTGGAAGCCTTTGTCACTAAGCTCGAAAGTGCAGAACTACTTCACCTACCTACGGACTATCACCACCAGATGGAAGCGCTTGTTAGTGAGATGGAAATCGGGTTTGGAAAGATCGGTATGCCGCTTCGTGTTGCTCTTTTAGGGTCGATGGGCGGACCGGGTATGGACAGTGTTATGGCGATTATCGGCAAAGATGAGACCATCGCACGGATTAAAAAAGCGGTCGAGACGCTTTCATAAAAAGGATAACAAGATGAGTATTAGAGAAGGAGCCTTTGCCCAAGAGGCACGGGAGTATCATGAAGGGGAGCGTCCAGGTAAGATCGCAACAGCCATCACCAAGCCGTTCAATTCACAAAAAGATCTGAGTCTAGCTTATACACCGGGGGTTGCTGTCCCTTGTCTGGATATTGAAGAGAACCCGGAAGATGCATACCGATACACGGCAAAAGCTAATCTTATCGGTGTTATCTCTAACGGTACTGCAGTCCTTGGTCTTGGCGATATCGGTGCATTGGCGTCAAAGCCGGTCATGGAAGGCAAGGCGATTCTTTTCAAAAAGTTCAGTGATCTTGATGCCTATGACATAGAAGTCGATACCACAGA
>JAQIBF010000140.1 GCA_027859195.1 Helicobacteraceae bacterium | reverse complement strand
AACTTATTCTGCAGCATGACTGTTGTTGCACTCTGTACTTGAATTGGCGTATTTTTAAGCTGGGGTCATCATGAGATAGTTAAATGGCTTGTACTTAATCGAATGACGAGGATAGAATGAAGATAACAATAGCGTTGCTACTCTTGTGGTTTAGAGGGGCTCTGTAAACCGGAAATAAACCCCTAGCTACTTAGCGTCTAAAAATAGTTGTAATTATGGTCTGTTTGCCTTTTTGACAAGGGCCTCAAATGTCTTGGCCGAGACAGGTTTACTGCGTAAAAATCCTTGATAGATATCACATCCTATAGATTTCAGATGTTTTAACTGCCGCATATTCTCGACACCTTCTGCAATAACCTTTAAGTTGAACATTTTGGCAACGGAGACAATCGTATCTGTTAGCATTCTATCTTCATCATCGATCATCATCTCAAGCACAAAAGATTGATCGATCTTGACATAGTCAATAGGGAGACGTTTCAGATAGGAGAGAGAAGAGTAGCCTGTTCCAAAGTCATCCAGAGCAAAAGTGATGCCTATTTTTCTAAGTTCTTCGATCTTCTGTGTACTCTCTTCAATATTGTAAAGGGCAACGCCTTCGGTGAGTTCCAGCTCCAGATAGGTTGGGTCTATTCCGTGTTTATTGATAATCGATTTTATCTGATGTACAAAGTTTGTCTGCGCAAAATGTATTGCACTGATGTTGATGGCGATACGTTCTATACAGAGAGGGTCGTCCCCGTTTTTCCACTCTAGCATCTGTGTGATCGCAGCCTCGATGATCAATTCGCTGATAGGCAGGATCAGTCCGCTCGCCTCGGCAATAGGGATGAAGTAGGTCGGCATGATATAACCGCCTTTTCCATCATGCCATCGAACAAGCACTTCTGCCGAGACAATGGTGTCGGTCTCGATGTTGACCTGCGGCTGGTAAAACAGTTCAAATTCATTGTGTATTATTGCGGCACGCAGCCTATTCTCAATGTCGAGTATCTCAGAGATCTCTTTGTCCATGATATCTTGGTGAAGGTCAATACGGTTTCTTCCCAGTTTTTTGGCATGGTACATCGCTGTTTCAGCACGTTTGAGCACATCATAAGGTGATTCATCCCTGTTTGGGAAAAATGAGATCCCCATACTGATATTGATATGGTACTCTTTATCAGCGATAATAAATGGCTGGAGGAACTGATCTTTATAGCTTTTAGCAATCATCATAACACGGTCGACCGAGCTCTCTTTTCCTTTTGGAAGATTGTTGATCAAGATGACAAAATCATCCCCGCTGAGTCTGGCAACACTGTTCTCTTTTCTACCCAGGTCACCAATTCTGTGCGCCACTTGTTTAAGAAGAATATCCCCGTTTTGATGGCCGAGCGTGTCATTAAATGATTTGAAATTGTCAATATCAATATAGATAACGGCACCTTTTGTGTCCATCTCAATGGATGTCAGCAGAGCACGTTCCAGACGATCCATGAAAAGTGTTCTGTTGGGGATATTGGTCAACATATCGTAATACGCTTGACGGATCATCTCCTCTTTGGCATTGACCTCTTCGGTGACATCTTCAAGTATACAGATACCGCCGCTGATATTTCCGCTACTGTCCATTAACGGAACGGTACTCAATTCGACAAAGAGCTTATAATTAGTCTGAAGAGGTGTGAAAGTGCCTCTATAATACCCGGTACCGTCATTAAAGACGGCTTTGAGCTCATCTATGATTTTTTGATTGTCAAGTTGATGGAGGTTTTGTTGGATGAGAGAGCGTTTCTCTATGTCGTGCAGTTTAACGAAACGGTTGTTGGCATCGATGATCAGAAGCTCTTCATCATAATAAAAAATACCGACCGGTGCGCGGTCAAAAAGGGAAAAGAAACGTTCTTTAAGTGTGTCATGCTCATGTTTGATCTCCACAAAATACTGGTGATTTGAGAGAGAATGGTTAATGATTGATCCAAAAATTTTGGCGACAAAGAAAAGCAGTATGATCAGTGATAGAACGATCATCATCAAATTAAAGATATAGGGCTCAGACGTGACGGACAACCGGAAGATTAGCGGAAAAAAAGTGACACCGATAAAGAGAAGCAATAAGTTAAATTTGGAAGCTAATGAGCTTATAGTCGCAAAGCTGACTGCAAAGATAAAAATTATGACGGTCAACTGCCCCATAAAATCATGTTCAGGAAAGAGAAGCAAAGCACTAGAACCCCAAATTGCACCGCTTGAGATGACATCGATGTAATAATGGTGCA
>JAQIBF010000139.1 GCA_027859195.1 Helicobacteraceae bacterium | reverse complement strand
TACCATTTTTGGCGATTGTAGATCAAGAGACGTTCCTTGAACAAAATATTGATGTGAAGTTAGCCGAGAGCGAAAGCGAAAAGAACCGTTTATATAAAAATGTCACCTTGGTCAAGTATCTTCCTTCTATTAATCTGCAAGCTTCCTATAATTGGCAGAAACAAAGCTCTTATTATATTATAAACGGAACTCCGGTGCCAAGTGAGTCGGAAACAGATTATTACCGTTATGGAATTCAAGCGTCAATGCCGTTGGATATTAATGCCTATAATGATTTTGAAGCGACTAAGGTAACCTACCTTAAATCGAAAGTCGTGATCGATGATAAAAAGCGTGAACTGAAACTTCTCTACGATCAAGTGATGCAAAACCTCATTAATTTTGACAAAAAGATCGCGCTTGCGGAAGAGAATCGTCAACTGTATAGTGGGCTCTTGGATGATACAAAAGGGCTGTACAGGGCAGGATTTAAAACAGAGTATGATGTTAATCTGCTCTCAAATTCTGTGAAGATCGAAGAGATCAACAAAAAGGTCTATGAAATCGACAAACAGCTTGAGCTCTTGACACTGTATGAAAAGTTGAGCAGTGACGTTCAGTAGTTATATGACAGAGTGGCTCTATGGAGAGCAGGGCTATTATTCGACGTATAAGACGATCGGTAAAGAGGGTGACTTCTATACTGCTGTCTCGACCTCTAAGTTCTTTGGCGGGACCATTGCTAAACATATTATCTCGCTGGTTGATGAAGGCTTTCTGGACAAAGATGCAACTATCTGTGAGATCGGAGCGCATCATGGTTACTTTATGGCCGATCTCATTGAGTTTATCTATACCTTGCGGCCAGAACTTCTTCAGAGCTTCAGCTTTGTCATTGTAGAGCGTTTTGATGCCCTTCAAGAGCAACAGCGGAACTATCTGAACGAATGCTTCGGCGATGCTATTACACTCTCTCACGTCAAAAGTCTGAGTGAACTGCGTGTCGACAGCGCATTTTTTATTGCAAACGAGATCTTTGACGCTTTTGCCTGTGAACTTTTTTACAAGGGCAAGACAGGACGTGTTGAAGAAGACGGCAATGTTGAATTCGATGTGGATAACGAGTGGGTCAGTGAAAAAGCGGCCAAGTATCATAAAAATCTCGGTGAGATCGCAGTAGGTTACGAAGAGTTTGCCAAAGAGATGGCCGGTGCCGCCAAGAAATTTGAGTTTATGAGTTTTGATTACGGAGAGATGATGGCCCGTCCGTACTTCTCACTGCGTGTTTACGATAAGCATAAGGTCTATCCGTTCTTTGACGAAGAGCTTAACCGTCAAGAGGCCTTCGGCTCCACAGACATTACATATGATGTTACGTTTGAACATGTAAAAGATGCCTATGAAGAGGCAGGTGTGACATTTATTGAACTAAAAGCGCAGATGACGGCACTGATCAACATGGGCATTTTGGATCTATTAGAGATGTTGCGCGTACATGTTGAGAACAATATTTACAAACAGGAACTTGAAAAGGTGAAAACACTGATCCTTCCTGAGTTCCTTGGTGAGCGTTTTAAGATGATACGTTTTAGAAAAGAAGGCTAATGGGCAAGCAGTATAAAGTGCTGACACCTGAAAACATAGACTTCATAAAAGAGCAGCATCTCTTTTACATTGCCTCTGCTAGCGGACAAGAAGTCAACCTCTCCCCAAGGGGCTTTGACAGTGCCAGAGTTATTGATAAGAGCTGTATTGTTTTTATTGATTATCCTGGAAGCGGCAACCGTACTGCCAGAGATATTAAGAACGGCGGTGAAGTGACAGTGGTCTTTAATGCCTTCAACGGTCCTGCGCAGATAGTCCGTCTCTTTTGCAAGGGTGTTCTAATCGAAAAAGAGGATAGCCGTTTCCAAAAGTATTTTGAACTTTTTGATGAAGAAGAGCATATGGTGCGTCGCATTGTGGAATTGAATATTTACGCGGTTGAGTCGAGCTGCGGTTTGGGTGTTCCAAAGATGCAGTATCAAAAAGAGCGTACCGGACTACAAAAATGGATTGCAAAGCAAGCTGAAGAAGGTACGCTGCATAATTATATGACGGATCATGATTCCCCGCCTGATCTTAAAAACTTATAGTCAATTTTTATTTTGAAATACAGCGTATTTGTAGTTTAGCTGCTCTTCTTCGTTCTCTCCAACCTTCTTTCTTTAATTTTGTTTTACCATACCTCTCAATTGAATTTTGTAGAACAACAATAAATACTATGAAATTATAGTTTATATTAAATAGTGATTTAGTATAATTTATTAAGAACAGATAAAAGGATTTAAAATGAAAAACATAAAAATAGGGTTTTTGGTAAGTGTAGCAGCTTCAGTTATATTAATGAACGGTTGTAGCAGTGACAGTAATAATGGCAGTAGTGTCAGCTATGGTTTGCCGATTACATCAAGTGGCGTAGCGTATAGTGACTTTAATGGCAGTGTTATCATGGATATGGAATTATCAACAGATGGTAAAACACTTTATGCCGCTGTAAATGACAGTGGTACTAATGCGCATCCTGATGCAGTTGAACACGGTTTAACGATTTTGAACCTTTCAACTGGCGTCACTGAACACGTTGATACCGGATTGTATGGACGTTACGTAAAACTGTCAAAAGATGGTGAAGTAGCCTATGTTACGGCAGGTGGTGATGAGAACCTTTCGTTTATTGACCTTGGAACTAAAAGTGTGACAAACTCTATCTATATTGCTGGTTATGTCAGTGGTATTGCTGTAACAGCTGACGGAAGTACTTTGTATCTTGGTGCAGAATCTGACGGTGTCGCTACCGTAGATGTAGCAACAGAGACAGTAACGCATATTGAACCGATGAATGGCGGTTATGTGACGACTATGATCTTATCTTCAGATGAGACAAAAGTTTATGGAAGTGAATCAAGCGGCTATGGATTGATCACTTATAATATTGCAGATAACAATTTCACTACTATCGATACTACAAATGGTAATGCGTATGATTTTGATATTACAAGCAATGAATTAACGGCTTACGTCTCTACTGGTAATAACAATGAAGGTGTGGAGGTCATAAGCCTTACAGATAAAAATGTGACCACATCTATTTATGACATCAACGCAACTGATAGCCTTGACTGGGTAAAACAGGTTAAGCTTAGTGCTGACGATAAACTACTGTTTATAGCTTCACCAGATTATGACGACACACTTTTTATTGTTGACCTAGAAGACAACAATACTGTTGTAAGCGCAATGAATACAAGTGCGACCGCATGTATTTCACCAAGTTCGGTAGAAGTGTCGCCAAATGGTTCTAAAGTCTATGTTGGTTGTGCTGAAGGTGTCATTGTCGAATACGCTCTAACAGCAAAATAATTATTGGACGTTCTTTAAAAGTCACATTTATTTGTCCACACTGCTTTAGTGTGGGCTTCAGGTAGCAGATTCTCAAATCAACTCTATCTGAACTTTTCTTCTGCAAATTACTAATTCAGAGACATCAAATCTATAATCGCTACAATACCGTATTAAAAAGATAGCTATAATGATATCTACATGGGGAAAAAAGATGACAGTTATCGTAAATGGAAATGAGAGAACAATAGAAGAGGGTGCGACCCTTTTGGCCTTGCTGCAGAAGCTTGACCTTGAAGGCAAGGTAATGGCGGCTGCCATCAACATGGAGATCGTCAAACAGGACCATTGGGATACACATAAGCTTGTCGATAATGACAAACTGGAACTTCTGGACTTTGTCGGCGGCGGTTGAGGCTTTAGTTTTTTTTGTGTGTGACAACGGCAATAGCGTAGTCACCGTCATGTGTGATGGAAATTGCTGAAGTCTCAATACCAAAGTGCTCTTTTACTTTTGTCGAGAGCTCTAAAATCGGTGCGCCTTTAGTTGTCTTAGAGATCGTAATATCGTAAAAACTGCACTCAGCTCCAATCCCGCAGCCGAGGGCTTTTGAAGCTGCTTCTTTAGCCGCCCAAAAAC
>JAQIBF010000186.1 GCA_027859195.1 Helicobacteraceae bacterium | reverse complement strand
CTTCAGGAGGAGTTTGCTCAATTATCCATTTGTCGCCAATCATATTACGCCAAGCATGAATACCGGGCTCAATTTTGGCAATATCTAATATACTTGAATCTATTTTGGTGATTTCCTCTAGACTTACAATTTTTGCATCTTCCATACTATGTTCAACATTACTCAAGAATTGCCAGCCATCATCTTCGAGGTCGTGGTATACGATTTGAATAGGACTCTCCCCATCTATTATTTGCCTTATTGTAAAAACTGCACAGTTTTTGGGTTGATCGAAAGGCCACTCTGTTTCTTTTCTCTTAAATATGTCAAACATATATCTACCTTATGAAACTAACTCTTTATTAGCAGACAGTTTATACCTATTAGACTTAAACACCTCGTTATTTAGACACATACAATGTCCTTATATTTAACAAAAAAAATCAGTTGTAACAAAAAGATGGTCTATCTGAGTTGAAATCAAAATCACCTCACAAGAGACAGCTACTGAAAGGAACCAGTCAGAGCACAAAAAATATTTCCGAAGTTCTCAAGATCTTCTATTGTGATGTTCTAAAAACAGACAAGACATAACCAATAGATAATTAATTTTTTGTATAATAGTTCTATACGAGCGACAAGGAGCAGTCATATGCGAGTAGTCATAGTCGGTGGTGGTATTGTTGCGGCTTATATGTCCAATGCACTGAAAGAACAGTCTCCTGAAATCGAGATTGTAATTGTCTCCAAAGAAGTCTATCCACCTTACGATCGGATTCATCTCTGCTCCTTGGTCAACGGTACGCAGAGTATCGAAGAAATCGCCCTGGAATTGCCGCCGGACGCTAAACTCGAACTCGACGCCGAAGTGGTGCAGATCGATAAAAGCGCCAAACGCATCTTCACAAAAACATCAACCTTCTCTTACGACATCCTTGTCATCGCAACCGGTTCGAAACCGCGCACGCTTTTCGGCATCGAAGGGATGAAAAACGCGGCGACGTTCAGAAGTGCTAAAGACAGTGAGTGTATTTCTGAATGTACCGTAGGCAAAAACGTTGTGATGATGGGCGTCGGGCCAATCGGACTTGAACTGCTGGACACCTTGTGCACACTCGAAGGGCCTAAAAAGATCTACCTCGTGTCACGCGGTATGCACCTCTACGACAAAGCGATGACGCCGGCTTCGGTCGCGATGATGAAACGCATTTACGAAGCGGCCGACCCTCGTGTCGAGATACTGCTCGAAGAGGAGATCATCGACAAGGTCATTGAGGACAATGAGATCGTCAAGATCGTCATGAAGTCGCGCACCATAGAAGACCCTTTTGTCATCTTCGGGGTGGGTATCAGTCCGAGTGCAGACCTTGCAAAAGGTACGCTCAATGTTGACAGGGGAATCCTTGTCGATGAGCATATGCGCACCTCTGACCCCTCCATCTTTGCTGTCGGCGAAGTGGCGCAGCTGCCCGACGGTTATATTGCCGGGCGGGTTAAAGAGTGTACGCTCGAGGCAGATGCCGCGATTGCCGCTATCCTTGGACAAGAGGATGAGGGCTTTAAAGATTTTGTGACGATTGACGGGCTGAAAGTCGGCAGTTTTCTGCTCGCCGACGTCACCTCGACACGCTACAACGCTAAAGACGACAATAACGAAGAGATCGTGATCACCTCGAAAAAAGATGAGCGGGTAGACCATTATATTACGAATGATGACCGCCTGGTTCGTTTCATAGGTATCAACACTAATATTGACGTTATGGCGCTTAAACAGATGATGGAGAAGGGGGAGCAGGTCGATCCATCCTACTTCTATTCAAACCGGCTTATCAGTGCACGCGGCAAGCTTATCTGCAGCTGTGCCAGCGGTTATGAGATGGATCTGGTCGAGATTATCAAAGAGAACTGTGTTGAGAGCTTTGGCGACCTTAAGCCTTTCAGCGAGGCAGGCAGGGTCTGCGGCCGCTGTAAAAAAGATGTGGCGCAGCTCATAGCCGATACGCCGGTCGACCCCGAAGAGGCGGCGCGTCTTAAAGCAGAACGCGAAGCCGCTGCGAAAGCAGAAGAGCGGGCAAAGGTCCAGCGCCGACTCGACAAGTTCAACACCCTGCATCCGAAAAACATGATCAACGATGAGAACCTCGATGAGGCCATAAATGCCTTCGACATGAAAAAAGAGTATAACCGATGGGTCTCGATGGTGACCGCTAACATGCGGCTGCACCCCGACTTTGAACCACTGGTCAACGAGGGTGTCGAACAGCTTAACAAGATCCCGATCATCTGGCTGGAACTGGCGGACTGCTCCGGCAATTCGGAAGGCTTTATCAAGACAGCCCATCCGAAAGTGGATGACCTGATCTTGAAATACATCTCTCTTGATTACCATGAACTGCTTATGGCGGCTTCGGGCGACCAGTCGGAGACGGTGCTCGACAACATTATCAAAAATGATGCCGGAAAATACATTTTGATGGTCGAAGGTGCCATTCCTATGGGACTTGACGGAAAATTCCTGCGCATAGGACCGAAAGGTGAAACCGGCTATGAACTGCTTAAACGCGTTGCTAAAGATGCTGCGGCGGTACTGGCCATCGGTTCGTGTGCATTGGACGGCGGTGTTGTTGCCGCAGCGCCGAACCCAACCGGTGCGGTCGGTGTTGCCGAAGCACTGGGCCGCGATGACATCATCAACCTGCCGGGCTGTCCGGTCAACCCTATCAACATCGTCGGGACCTTGCTGCACTACATCATGTTTGACGAACTGCCGAAGCTTGACGAAAAGAACCGCCCCGAATGGGCATACGGTTTTCGGGTCCATGACAACTGCGAGCGTCGCGGCCATTACGATCTGGAAGAGTTTGTTTTAGAGTGGGGCGATGAAGGGGCGAAAAAAGGGTGGTGCCTCTTCAAAATGGGCTGTAAGGGTCCCTACGCTGACATGAACTGTTCTCTGGTGAAGTTCAACGAGGGTACAAGCTGGCCGGTACAGGCAGGGCACGGCTGTTTTGCCTGTGGTGCAGGTAAGATAGCGTTTGACAAGTATGCCAACCATAGAGAGTTGGAAGAAGAGGATAAAGAGCATGAGTAAGAGCCAAAAGATCGTTATAGACCCTGTCACAAGGATAGAGGGGCACCTGCGTATTGAGGTGGAGATCGATGAGAACAATGTGGTGACTGAAGCGTGGGCCTCCGGTCAGCTTTTTCGGGGTATTGAGACCATTTTAAAAGGGCGCGATCCACGTGACGCAGGCCTGATCGCCCAGCGTATCTGCGGGGTCTGTACGAATGTCCACTACCGCGCCTCCATCAGTGCGGTCGAAGATGCCTATGGCATAGGTCTGCCGAAAAATGCCGAGATCATCCGCAACTTGGTGACACTGGCACTTTTTGTGCAGGACCACATCGTTCACTACTATCATCTGCATTCACTTGACTATGTCGATGTCGTCAGTGCGCTTGAGGCGGATCCGGAAGATGCTGCCGAGATGGCCAAAACGTATCACGAGGACCCATACCGTAACAGCCGTGGGCACCTCAGTTCGGTGCAGGAGAAGTTGAGCTCTTTTGTCAAGGCCGGACGTTTAGGTCTCTTTTCCAACGGTTACTGGGGCCACAGTGCCTATAAGTTTTCGCCCGAAGAGAACCTTGTCCATATGAGCCACTATCTTGAAGCGCTGAGTGTCCAGCGCGAGCTGAGTAAGGCAATCGCTATCTTTGCGGGTAAAACGCCGCATCCGCAGAACCTTGTTGTCGGCGGTGTGACGAGCGTCGCCGATATGCTCAACCCGCAGCGTCTAAACGATTTTATATTTATCTTGAAAGAGACTCGTGACTTTATCGAGAGAGCGTATATTCCGGACATGAAGATGGCGGTTAAAGCCTACGGCGAGGAGATCAAAGCAGGGCATGGGCGAGGCAGCGGGAACTTTATGGCTGTCGGCGGTTACCGTTTCGGCAGGTCAGCACAGCTCTTTGAAGGGGGTGTCATTACGGCGCACGACTTCACGAATATTGAAACGTTTGATGACCAGTATATTACAGAAGAGGCGTCACGTTCGTGGTACGCAGATGAGGCACCGACGTCGCCGTATGAGGAGACAACAGAACCGTTTTATACGGATCTCAATGAAGACGGCACGTTAAAGAGCGAAGGAAAATACAGCTGGGTCAAGTCCCCGCGCTACAAAGGAAAACCGATGGAGGTGGGACCGGTTGCGCGTATGGTAATAGGGTATCTTAAAGAGTCAAAAGTGGTCAAGCCGTATGTCCAGCGTTTTATGGACGATACCGGGCTTGAACTGATAGATTTCTCGAGTACATTGGGACGCAATGCAGCACGCGCCATAGAGGCACAGGTCTGCTGCGACTATATCTTTGACTTCTGCAGCGATCTTATAGAGAACATCAAGTACTACGACGAAGAGACCTGGACGAAGTATGTTTTCGAAGCACTTCCGAAAGAGGCAAAAGGACGGGGTATCTTTGAAGTCCCTCGCGGGGTCTTGGCCCATTTTATCCGCATTGAAGATGCAAAGATCGCCAACTATCAGGCGGTAGTGCCGACGACCTGGAACGCTTCGCCTAAAGATGCGCAGGGTGTACGCGGGCCGTACGAGGAGTCGCTTATCGGGATAACTCTGAGCAATACGGCTGCTCCGTTGGAAGTGTTGCGTGTGGTCCACTCTTTTGACCCGTGTCTAGCCTGTGCGGTGCATGTCATCGATACCAAAGGCAAAGAGCTTTCGCACTACAAGATCAATGCAGCTTGCAGTATCTAGTTACTGCTGATCTACCGTTATTCTCGGGAAATTGTGATTTATATGTTGATTGTTTTTTTGAATTTTATTGACTTCACTTTCTTATTTTACGCCGCAAAAAAAAGAAACAAAAAAACCTCTCGAATCGGCTTCGAGCCCGACAGCTGTCGGGTACCTTCCTTTCAGAGGTCTACGTCGTCGGTACTTCGTACATCGACTTTGTTTCCAACCTTACAAAAGCCAAGCAGTTGGCTTTTGCTTAACAGGTCTCAC
>JAQIBF010000045.1 GCA_027859195.1 Helicobacteraceae bacterium | reverse complement strand
GCGTACCACCGCGCCATCATCGGTGATATTGTCAGTGCGACAAGTTATGCCAACAGGGAAGCAAAAAAGGGAAAGGTGACCTCTCTCTGATAGTTACAGTTTTCCACGCTGAGAACGGTTTATCAGATAAACACCGAAGAGTGTTACTGCCCCGCCGATGACAACATGCAACTCCACACTCTCTCCCAAAAGAAAATAACTTGTGACTAATGCAAACAGCGGCACCAAAAACATATAGGAACTCGCCTGTGACGAGCCGAGCTTTCCTGAGGCTATGAAGTATATCGTCGTTGCAATGGTCTGTCCAAAGAGGGCCAGGTAGAGCAGTGCCGACCAAAAAGCCAGACCTTCATCTGCTACGGCCATGATCTTATAGGGAAGGGCGATAAAAAAGAGGATGAAAGCGGCAAAGATGGCGATAAAAAAGCTGTAATGTACGGGGTGCATGACGGCGTGAGACTGCTGGGATATCAGTGTCAAAACGGCCCAGACCACGGCACAAAGAAAAAAGTAAAACTCTGCCCCATTAAGATCGCCAACCAGTTCAGTCACCTGCAGCATGACAAGACCGCCGATAAAACCGATGACAAGACCAACGATCTGCATCTTTGGCGGATGCTTTTTGAAGATCAGCGAGACCAGCATAAACGTCAGTACAGGAGCAAGCGTGGTGATGATGACACCACCGCTTCCGGCAAAGCCTTTTTGTACCCCTATAAAAGCAAAGACCATAAACAAGACATTTAAAACAGCACTGGGAATGACGTATTTTAAGGCTTCTCTTTTGAGTAGAAGCGGCTTTTTCAGAAAAAACAGTACCGGGATAAAAGCGAAGATCATTAAAAAAGATCGCCAGAATGAGACGACTTCCAGCGGAAGAGAGTAGGTTAAAACTTTAAGGGCAGGCCAACCTGCACACCAAAAAAACATTGCTAGAATGAGGAGGTAGCTGAAATGTTTTGGCTGCATAAAAATTCTTTGGAGTGATTGGTAGATTTAAGGTGTGATTATAGCTGTATTATTTTTTCAAGTATATGATTTAGGACGAGAACAAGCGTTCGTCACCGATCAGCTTGTATGACTATAGACATACTCTTCTGTGATCGCAAACTCTTCACAGGGTTTGATGATACCGTGCAAGGTAAGGTCCCGGCCGTGAATATACGTAATAGGTGACCCCTGTTCCGTTACAAAAACAAAGGTCTCATGCTCATGGTCACATTTTCTGACATACTTTGAATAGATGACATATGTGGCATCTTGAAGTTCAGGAAAACGTTCTAAAACAGCCTCAAACTTCTCTGCTAATCTGTTAATGCGTCGAATCTCAAGCAGGTCATCTTGTATTGACTCCTGCAGTACCTGAAGAAGTTCAGGAACTAACTCTTGTAAGTTCTCGTATTTGACAATATGTTGCATTGCATCCTCCTTATATTTGTCTATCGTATGATGTATTCTAATAAGAATAGGTAAGGATTTTAGATTAGATGGAATTTTTATGTTACTAAGTTTAACTGTTTATAATATAGCCGTCAATACTACTGGCAAACTGCCAAATAGAGAGTCAATGAAATTTTATTTACTATATCTTATTTTAGCCATCAATGTCTATGCCTCAGAGATAAAAACAGGTGCAGAGAACTTGTCTGCCTACCTTCCTGCCCTTAAAAGCAAGAGTATTGCGGTGGTGGTCAATCCATCATCAAGAGTTGTAGAGAAACATCTGGTCGATCTTCTAATAGAGAACAACATCAGTATAAAAACGATCTTTGCTCCGGAACATGGTTTTCGGGGCAAAGCTGATGCCGGGGAGCATGTCAAAGATGGCCTTGACATAAAGAGCGGCTTGCCCATTATCTCCCTCTACGGCAACCATAAAAAACCGACGGCAGAGGAGTTCAAAGGCATTGACATCGTTGTTTTTGATATTCAGGATGTCGGGGTGCGTTTTTACACCTACCTCTCAACGCTTCATTATGTCATGGAGTCTGCCGCTGAAAACAATCTTTCTGTCATCGTGCTTGACCGTCCAAACCCTAATGCAAACCTTATTGACGGGCCTGTGTTAAAAGAGGGCTTCAGCTCGTTTGTGGGACTGCATCCGGTACCGCTGCTCTACGGGATGACCATCGGTGAGTATGCGAAGATGATCAATGGCGAGGGGTGGCTTAAGGGCGGTGTCAAGGCTGATCTTACGGTCATTGGTCTGAACAACTATAAACACAGCGACTTCTACCACCTGCCGGTCAAGCCGTCTCCAAACCTGCCTAACGACCTCTCTATTGCACTTTACCCTTCTTTGGCACTTTTTGAAGGGACCGTTATATCGGCAGGTCGCGGCACGGCCAAGCAGTTTCAACTCTATGGTGCACCAAACTACGCCAAAAAGGATTTCTCGTTTGTACCTGTTGCGAGAGACGGTGCAAAATACCCAAAACATAAGGGTAAGGTCTGCTACGGAGTCGATCTGAGCGGTCTCTTATTAGAGGCGGCGCGTACCACGGGCAAGATGAACTTGCAATACCTGCTTGACGCTTATGAAAACTATGGAGAAAAAAAGAAGTTCTTTTTAAAAAACAACTTCTTCGACCGACTGGCCGGCAGTGATGAAT
>JAQIBF010000038.1 GCA_027859195.1 Helicobacteraceae bacterium | reverse complement strand
AAAATTATACTGGTTTTAGACTAATCGTACTCAGCAATAAATGAATTTTCTGTTTTGATGATGTCATCTTCATAATTTTCCAGTCTATTAACGCCTGTAGCACTGACAAGAAGAGGCAGGTCGCACCATCTTGCGATGAGGGCACTCAGTTCATCTGCGTGCATAGGACGGATGTAGTCTGCATCGTCAAGCGTCGTGGCTAACATAAAACGTGACACCGCATTCATGACATACGGCAGGACATTCTCTTCAACGACTTTTGGATTAGCGTCGGCAAGAGTCAGCATTGTGATCTCGATGTTCAATGCCTCTTTGACTTGATAGTTAAGCAGACTTGCCAACCCTTCGATGCGGTCATTTATAGGTGCATTCGTGATGACAGCCGCCATTCGTAAAAAGACATCTGCCTCAATGATCTGCATTCCCGGGTAGATAGCCTGATCGAAATGCAGTCGGTGATAGATACTGAAAAAACGTTCGTCGTCCTCTTCTGTAGTGATCAGCATCGCTTCGAGTGTTAATCCTGGTGAGACAGTTGGCAGCAGCAGTGCAAAATAGTTATCTTTTTGGATCAGCTGGAGTTCAGGGTTGCTCTCCTGCAGTACTTTAAAAGCAAGAAGAACGTCAGGGTTGAATACGGTAGGTCGAGAGAGAATCAGTTTCTTTAAAAAACTCCCCTCATCGGGGATTTGGAAAAGTCCATTGATAATGTTTGTGTTGTTGTCGATCTGCATGTAATTCCTTATATATGAAATTATAACAGAGCACTATTAGAAGCAATCACGACGGAAAAATATTAAACTTACACAAAGAAAAGAGAAGGGTATAATCAAATTATTATATTTTAATTCAGGTATTTATTGAGTTGACAGGGATTACAATAAGTCAATTTAAGTATATATTGCCGCGTCAGCAGTGGCACTCTCGGTCTTGACAACAACTGCTACGGCAGATGTTAAAGTCGGGTTGGGGTTCGGCATTGATGCCCTCTCTTCACTATCGGGTCTTTTTTATAGCGAAACCGGCCCCCTGAGCTCGATCAGGGTTCCAATCGATTTTGACTTTGGTTTGCGTATTGAACCGGATATTCTGATTGGTTCGTATATGACTGAAGAGGATTACGGCACAGGAACGCGTGAAGCGACCAATACGACGTTAGGCCTTGGTATTGGTGCCTACTATACACTATGGAAAGAAGGCAAACTGGATTTTTATGCCGGCGGCCGTTTGGGATATGCCACATATAATCATGATGTAACTTACAAGAATACTGCGTCTACTGATTATGAATCTGGCAGCAACAGGGTTAGTTTACAGGGGCTTTTTGCCGCAGAGTACTATTTTATCGATAATATGTCTTTTGCCGCGCAGGTCGGTCTTGAAGCGTATCACGGCAAGGGTACCGGTGACAATTCTGATGAAACGGACGACGGTGTAGGAAGTTAGTTCGCTTGTTCTTCGTTACTTCTTCTAATATCAGCAGAGAGCCTTTAGCGGCTCTCTAAAGCGTTTTTATCAATCTTTCTGCGACATTGTTTGCTGACACTACAGCACCTTCCAAATAGCCACCTTCAAAAAATGATGATTCTGTTCCCATAAAAATAAGTTTTTCATCGTACCCCATGCCATTATAACCGTAGTTCGGATGGGCTGAAAGAGGGCGATGGTCAGCCATGACAGAGGTAAACGGCTCTTTGGTCCAGTCGGTGATGTAGATATTTTTGATCTGCTTTGCATCATCACCGAAAAGCCTTTGCATCTGTACTCTGACGGCTTCGGGACTCTTGTCGGGTGCGAGTGCATTGAAAAAACCGAATAGTGCAGCTTTCTTATCTGTGCAGGCGTCATGTATCTCACCCAGCGGGCCGACATGGCTGAAGGCAAAACCGCTTAACCCTTTTTCCCGCCAAAACGGTCTCTCAAACTCGATGGTACATTTGGCAGAATTACCCATCCATGTTGGAATGTTTGAAAGAGTCTGCGTGCATTCTATTGGTAGTTCGGGTGAATATTTTATGGTTTCGACAGCGAGACGAGGTGGCAATGTGTTGAGAACGATGTCCGCTTTGTAATGGTGACTCTCCGTTTTGACAAGCAGATGATCACCCTGTTGTTCTATCGCAGAAACTGGGGAGTTTAACTTAATAGTATTTAATATTAACTTTTCTTCCAAGGCTTTTAAAAGTGCGATGACACCGCCTTTTACACGAGCTGAAGGGGCCGATGGCAGCGGGGTGAATTGCTCAACACCGTTAGGTGTGTCGTACAGGGCAAGCCCTTTAGTGTATTGTGCAAAAAGTTCCAAATTGTTTTCGTGAATAAGCTGCAATATATGCTTTTGATGTGCCCATATCCATGAAGGGCCCATATCAAAACCGTCAACCGTGTGAACACGTCCGCCAATGCGATCACGTGCTTCTACGATGGTGACATTAATTTTTTGTTGAAGCAGGGTCGCCGCGTATATGCCGCTTAATCCTGCACCGATAATGACAATGTTTTTCATGGTGTAAGTGTAGTCATAGAGTTTTAAAGTTGCGTTCGCTGCGAAGAGTAGCTGCGATTAATCAGCTAAATAATCTTTCTCCCAGAAAAACTCTATCCAGTCGTTGGCTTCATGGATAGCAAAGTCAGGTTGGATAACAGCTGTTTTTTTATAGTAGATCGATGCGATCTTGAACTCCACATTCGGGAAACATTGCTGCAGGTGGTCTAAAACCTCTTTGATGGTCTGCCCGCTGTCGACAATGTCATCAAGCAGTAACACCTTTTTAGCATCATTGAGCTCTGGGACATTGAAGATCTCACAACTTTTTCCTCGCTGGTCACCTTCATAGAGAATAGAGTTGATACTCGTAAGTTGACGGTTGTTGGTAACCATGGCGTAGGCGTGACCAAGTGTCAACCCGCCGCGGGCAATAGCGATCAGCGCATCAGGTTGGTATTCTGATGTCAGTTTGACAAGTGCTTTTACATCGGTAACAAATTTTTCATAAGGATAATAGGTCATACGTGTTAACTCTCTTTTTGGAATAGGGCGCGAACTTTGAGTCTTGAGAGCGCTGATTCGTTTTCAAAGATACTAAACTCCAACTCGCGGCACTCTTTCATAGTAAAGAGTCTGAGCTCATTGAAGGTGAGGGGCCATGGCGGGCCGTCAAAGTGTTCATGGTCGAGTTTTGCGTTGCAGACGGCGAGGAGCTTGGCATCCGGCGTCATCAACGAGGTAATTGCCGTGATCACCCGGTCGCGAAGAGAGAGCGGCAAGGACTGGATCGTAAAGGCTTCAAAGAGAAAGTCAAACTGGCCTAGCAGCTCCTCTGGAAGATCAAAAAGGTCCGCAACGACAAAGTTAATGCCGGCACCGTTAAAACGCTCCTTAGCCCATGATATGGCTTCGGGAGAGATGTCGATAGCGGTAACGTCAAAACCGGCTTCATAAAGGGCAAAAGCGTCATCACCCAGGCCGCATCCGATTACTATGGCTTTTGTCGGCGTACCGTTGAAGGTCTCAAGGTATTCGCTAAGAAAAGGGTTGGCTTCGCCTCTCGCCCAGGCAATGGTCTCGATCTGTTTACCGGCTTCCTTGTAGTATTCGTTGAACCAGCTCGTCGCTTCGTCTTGAGCCTGCAAGTAGTCAAATGGTGTCTGTTCTGTTTTATTCATGGGCGACATTATGGCATTTTTCAATGAAAAGTAGGTTGATAGAGGATGGTGACATCAAGCTTTCAGTAATAAATCTGTATTATTAGTCAGCTTACATAGACGTGAGTTAGAAAAGGTGCATTTGTGCCGCGTGGGAGCCGCCTATTTTAAACATGCCAGATGAGATCTATAATCTCGAAAAAAATGATATTCATGACAACTTACTTTATTACCCTTATGGTATTAAACACCTTCTCTCTTTACAAAAGAGGGGAATGGCTGAAGATGAACCGCAATACATAAGTTCATACCGCTCATTCGAAGGTGAAGCCTTTGAAAACTTTATTTATGAACGACTTTTACGATGGTCCGTCACGCAAGACGAAATTGTCAAGTTTATTTCAAAGGGACCAAACGCCGCTAAAACAGAATCCACCTCCAATACGCTTTCTGTTAACGGTAAGGGACAGATCGTTTACCGTACCAACCGTAATGAGATCGGTGAATTTGATGCACTTTTTATTACCAAAGACGATACGCTGTACATGGTAGAGATGACACTGACGAAGTCAGTGACAAATCTAAAACGTCGTTTGCGCAAGAAAAAGGCCCTCTTAGAGACGATCTTTCCACAATATAAAGTCAAAGCGCTCTTGATTTTGAACGAAGGTGTTACCGGGGTTAAACAGTTGCAGGACTTTTGTACAGTCTGGATTACAAAGCCATTCTTTGCCCAAGATATTTTGAGTTGGCTGAGTGACGCGAATAGCGTAAAACGCAAGCCATACCAAAAGGTTAATGACAAGAGAGTTGTCGGTACAGACCAACTGCATATCCGTCCGTTTAAATACTATAACACCTTGACATGGCTGATGAAGCGTTCTCGCAGTAATAAAAGTGTGCCTTTAGACATACACTTTTTGAATCAACCTGATGTTGTTCGCAAGATTGATCTTATAACCAAATTCTACATCGGTTATATGGATGCTTCGGATTTCAAACAGATAGCACCTCAAGTGACACGCGAGATCCCAAAAAAAGTGGTTGTTGCCATTGAAAAAGAGCATACTGGCGAGCTTGGAATTATCTATTTTCTACAACATGCCCGCCGCAACATTGACATGGTGCATATCTTGGAGCGCGGCGGTGTCAAAGTAGAGAAAAAAGATCCTTACGGCATTACCGTCAATGAGGTTCACCATATACTTCGTGCTCTTAAAGCAGAAGATAAAATTACGCCGCAAGAGAATGATGTCATCAAAAAAGTACTTAAAGAGGATTATGCCCGAAAGGGTAGAGAAGATTGATCGACAATTAAAAAATGGCGTCGTGCCACTGTACTAAGGTAAGTCGATAGCCCTCTTGAACAGTTTTGACCTCATGGGTATAGATGGGGTTACTGGCAAAGACAATGAGTGTTCCCATCTTTGGTTTTATCATCACGGCACTGTTCTCACTGTCTCTAAAATAGTTAAAAATGAGTTCGCCGCCATTGAAGCTGTAGTCATCGGTGACCGTAGCATCATACTTGCTTGCAAACATCACGCTGCTGAGCTTGCGCTGCGGTGCAACCTGTTTGAATCCCACAATAATACCTTCCTGATCAATCAAGACACTGGAATCATCGGCATGCGCCTTATAGAAAGAACCCTTGGTGTATTCAAGGACCTGGACGTCGGTAGCGGTAGTGAGCGAGAGGGCAAAAAATGCTTCGATCTGCGGCCTCGCTTTTTCAAATGCATCGGCATAAAGTTTTGCATGAAGACGTTTAAGTGTATAGATTTTTGTCTTGCGAATACGCTGGTTCAGTTTTTTGGACCGGCTCCGCAGGGCGGCATTTTTCGCATTATTGTCTTTTTGAACGCTGTGGATGAGCTGTTGGCAGGTACGCTCGTCAAGAAAATCTTCGATGACAAGATAGGGCAGTTCAAAATATGGGTTCGGCATCAAAGGCAATGCGATGTCGAGTTCAAAAAGAAAATCTTCTGCAAAGATCTTATCGCTGATCTGGCGCGTAAGAAGTTCCTTCACCGGCCGGAGTGCGCTATACACGAAGTAGTATCTTGTCAAGCCATGCTGTCGGCAGCAGGCGTTTAAGTGTCCCCAAAATATGTGTTGCAGATGTGACGTAGTAACGCGGACGGGGTGGCTCTTTTTCGAGGGCCAGTAGTACCTTTTTATTGACGTCAATGGGCTCTTTGGTAAAAGGGTCGCTTTCGCTCTTCTTCTCTTTGCGTGCCAAGACCTCTTCCTGATACTCTTTTATAAAAACGCTCTTTTCAATGTCGATGTATTGCAGGAATTTCTTGGTTGCGTTCTCTCTGAATCGGGAATGAATCGGTCCGGTATTCATCGTAACCACACGAATATTGCTTCCCTGAAGTTCCAGACGAAGGGTGTCACATAGCCCCTCAATAGCATATTTGCTGGCATTATACGCCCCGCGAAAACGCAAGGAGATAAGCCCCAATATAGAAGAGTGCTGAATAATCCTGCCATATCCCTGCGCTCGCATTACCGGAATAATACGTTTTGTCATCTCATGCAACCCGATGACATTGGTCTCGAACTGCTCGCGCAACGCCTCGCTTGGCAGATCTTCCAGTGCGCCGGGCTGCCCGTAGCCGGCATTATTGAAAAGTGCGTAGAGTGTTCCGCCTGTTTGCGTAAGGACACTCTCGAGGGCAGTGTCAATCGAGTCTGTATCTGTTACATCAAGTCGCAAGGCATTAAGACCTTCTTCTCTGAGTTTTTCAACATCGTCTAGATTACGCGCAGTAGCATAGACATCATAACCGTGACGGTGCAGATAGTGTGCTGTCTCATAGCCGATACCGCTCGAACAGCCTGTGATCAAAATGGATTTTTTCATGGACGAATTTTAACCTAATAGTCATATTTTTACGGCAAAAGAGATGGTTTATCTTTCATTTGTCTCTTCATCTTACAATAGACCAGACGAAGTGTCAAAAGTAAAGGAACCATGATGAAAAAAATAGTGATTATTGTGCTCATATTGATGAGTGGGTTTTTATATGCGCAGGAGAATACGGCGCTTAAAAAAGCCTACTTCGCCGGCGGCTGTTTTTGGGGCGTTGAGTACTACCTTGAAAAGTTGCCGGGCGTCGACGATGTGGTCTCGGGATTTATGGGCGGCCATAAAAAGAACCCGTCGTATCATGAGGTCTCTTACACCGACACGGGGCACGTTGAAACGGTTGAAGTCACCTATGATCCTAAAAAGATCAGTTATGAGACATTGGCTAAGAGCTTTTTTGAGATACATGACTTTACGCAGACGAACGGGCAGGGGCCTGATATCGGGAGTCAGTATCTCTCTGTTCTTTTCTACAGTGATATGCAAGAAAAAGTAGTTGCAGAGAAACTGGTCGGTATCTTGACAAAAAAAGGGTACAAAGTCGCAACCAAGATCAGAAAAGCAGAGACCTTTTATGCGGCAGAAGAGTACCACCAGGACCATTATGAACGCAATGGACGGGTGCCATATTGCCACAGTTATAAAAAGGTGTTTGACTAAATAAATATAGAGGTAGTATCAACCTGAATATTTGCAGCTGTTGAGTATACTTCCGAGTATACAAACCCAATTTTGAAAGCCTATTTATGCAGATCTCACAAGCAACAAAAATAACACTGCTGCTTCTCTCTATGGTAACGGTGATGTCCAATGTTGCCATTATTACCTCCTTGCCGCACCTCAAAGAACACTATCCAAACGTAGCGGATATGGAGCTCTATTCACGCCTGATGATCACACTTCCTTCTCTCTCTATCGCTTTACTCGCACCATTTTTAGGTCATCTGCTGCATCAGATCAAGAGAAGAACATCGGTTGTTATCGGACTTCTGCTGTTTGCGCTGACAGGAAGTGCGGGTCTCTACCTTGAGAGCATCGAAGCACTGCTGTTATCTCGTGCTCTGCTCGGTGTTGCTATTGCTGTTTTGATGATCGTGACAACTGCGCTTGTCGGCGACTACTTTACCCAGAAGAGCCGCCATAAATATATGGGATTACAGAGTGCCTTCACCTCCGTCGGCGGCATACTGTTTCTGATAGGCGGCGGTCTTCTGAGTGACATCCACTGGCGCTATCCTTTTGGTATTTATCTGATTGGTCTCGTTTTTTTACCTTTGGTCATACTGTTTTTGCGAGAACCCGAACAGGTTCAACGAGAAGATGAATTAGAGTTGGTGCAGCCACGTCTGCTGGGGATCTATTTTCTGGCGTTTCTCCTTATGCTGATTTTTTACATCATGCCGACACAGATGCCTTTTTTGATAATCAACCATTTTGGTGCAAGCGGCACGTTGACAGGTGCTATTATCGGTACGGCTTTTGTCGCCAATGCCGCAGGTGCGATGAGCTTTTCCAAACTAAAACAGCATTTTAGTTTTCAGATGATCTATGTCATGGGAGTGGGTATTATCGGCGTGGGGTTTATTCTGATCGGTCTTGTCGAAAATGTCTACTTCTTTTTCTTGACCTCGCCGATCATGGGCTTTGGCGGTGGTATCCTGATGACCAATATCATGGCGTGGATGTTGAGCAAGTCCCATCACAGCAAACGTGTAAAGTCCTCAGGCTATATTACGAGTGCACTCTTTTTAGGACAGTTTGCGTCACCGATAATCTTTCATCCGGTGGTGCTCTTTTTCGGTATTCAGGACTTTTTTTCCGTGATAGGCTTACTTTTACTCGCTATTGTTGCTGTTATGACACTCTTTAAGCGTTACCTGCTTTAAGCTCCTATGCTTTACAATATTTAACAATAAAAAAAGGGCACCGCTGAAAATCCTGACGAAGTCTCAGCGGTGCCCATAAGGCAGACATATCAAATATCTTTGGATCACCATCTTTACGGCTGTCTTTATCTGGTCGGGCATAGAACCTAAAGACCGTCTCACCTGGGCTCTGGAAGTGGCACCTGCAGTTATAGGTCTCTTTGTACTGGCCTATACGTACAAGTCGTTTAGATTAACGCCACTTGTCTACATACTGATACTGCTGCACTGCATTCTCTTGATGGTCGGGGGGCATTACACCTATGCCGAAGTCCCTCTCTTTGAGTATCTAAAAGAGCCGCTTGGCTTTACCCGTAACAACTTTGACAAACTGGGCCACTTTGCGCAAGGCTTTATTCCTGCATTAGTCGCAAGAGAGATATTGATCAGAAAAAAGATCATTACCGGTGCCGGTTGGCGGGACTTTTTTATTATTTGTTTCTGTTTGGCAGTCAGTGCTTTTTATGAGATCGTTGAGTGGTGGGTCGCTCTGGCCTCGGGCGAAAATGCAGAAGCATTTTTGGGAACACAAGGCTATGTTTGGGACACGCAGTCAGACATGTGGTTTGCACTCATAGGTGCTGTTGTCGCTCTGCTTGTAGTAAGTAAATTTCACGATAGACAACTTAGAGAGATGAGTTGATAGTGAAATAAGCTTTCTTGGTTAAAATACAAAGATTAATTTAGAAGGCTTTTTATGTCTAAAACCATAACAATTATTGATACTTTTGGCTTCTTCTTTCGAAGCTTTTATGCACTGCCACCTCTTACTAACAAAAACGGCTTTCCAACAGGACTTCTAACAGGGTTCACACACTTCATAGAACGTGTTGAAAAAGAGCATACGACTGACTATCTTGTCTTTGCGCTGGACTCTAAAGGGCCGACTTTTCGTAATGAGATCGATCCGAACTATAAGGCCAACCGTTCTACTCCGCCTGAAGAGCTCTCGATGCAGCTTCCTATTGCTATAGAGTGGATCGAGAAGATGGGCTTTCACTCTATTGCTATGAGTGGGTTTGAGGCTGATGATGTTATTGCTTCACTGACTATTGAGGCAAAGAAAAAAGGGTATACCGTGCGTGTTGTCTCTCACGATAAAGACCTCTATCAGCTTATTGATGATGACAGAGTTGTCCTTGTCGATGCCATTAAACGCAAAGATATCAATGAGGAGGAGTGTTTTGACAAGTATGGAATACATCCGTGCCAGTTTACGGACTACCAAGCTATCTTGGGAGACAGTGCCGATAACGTTCCCGGTGTAAGAGGCATTGGTAAGGTAGGCGCTCAAAAGCTTTTAAGCGAATACGACACGCTTAAAAATGTTTATGCGCATATTGATGAGATAAAACCGCCGGGTATGCAGAAGAAGTTAAGAGAGTTCGAAGAGGACGCCTGGATGTCCCATCAATTGGTGACACTCCGTACGGATCTTTTGGAGGGTATAGACTTTACACCGTTTGCACTTCCTGAGGCCAACCCGTTTCTCCCGATATACGATGAACTTGTTGAGTATGAGATGAACGGAATCCTTCGTGTCCTGCATGCCAAAAAACTGGTTGACCCGCAAAACCGTCCGACAGCGGCCAAACCTAAAACAGCCGATGACGTCATGGCCGAGATGGCACCCAAAAAGCAGGTGTTTAATACGAAGCTGATCACTGATGAAAATGAGTTGATGGCACTGCTCAATGGACTTAAAGCTGATGACATCGTTGCCTTTGACACCGAGACAACGGGTCTGGACCATGCGAAAGACCATATGGTCGGGTTTAGTTTTGCACTAAATGAAGAGATCGCGTATTATGTGCCGATTGCTCACTTCTATTTGGGCGTACCTGATCAAGTCTCTAAAGAGGCAGCGCAAAAGGCCCTCCATAAGATATTCGGTTCACGCGTTGTCGGCCATAATGTCAAGTTTGACCTGCATTTTGTCGCAGATTTCCTGGGTGTTGAGACGCTTACTATCTATGGTGACAGCATCGTGCTGGGTTGGCTTGTCAATCCCGAAAGCAAGCTTTCGCTTGACCACCTTGCCGGTGTATGGTTGGACCATGAGATGATCGCCTTTAAAGATACCGTCAAAAAAGGGGAGACCTTTGCCTCGGTGGAGCTTGAAGATGCAACGAAATATGCAGCAGAAGATGCGCTTATCACTCTTAAACTCTACAACATGCTGCTAGAGAAGCTTAAACTTCAGAGCGCTGATCACCTTATTGAACTTGCGCACAGTCTGGAATTTCCATTTATAACGACATTGATGGAGATGGAGCGTAACGGCATTATGAGTGATGAACATAGTCTGGAACACTTTAGAGTCGAAGCAAAAGAAAAACTGTCTGAGTTGACAGCCGCTATCCATGAGGCTGCCGGCGGTGAGTTCAATATCAATTCGCCAAAGCAGCTAGGCGACATTCTTTTTGACAAATTGGAACTACCAGTCGGCAAAAAACGCAGTACCGATGTCAAGGTACTGAACGCACTTGAGGGCCAACACCCTATTATTACATTGATCCTGCAATATCGCGAGATGTTCAAACTCTACTCGACTTACATCGAACCGCTTCTTGAACTTAACAGACAGAGCAAAGACGGTCGCATTCACACCTCTTTTGTTCAGACAGGGACGGCAACCGGTCGTCTGAGCTCTAAAAACCCTAACCTCCAAAATATTCCGACACGTTCGGAGCTTGGCGCACGTATTCGTGAAGCCTTTATTGCGCCGGAGGGGAAACTCCTTATCGGCATAGATTACTCGCAGATAGAGCTCCGTCTCTTGGCGCACTTCTCAAAGGACAGTGTCCTGGTGGATGCCTTTAATCAAGACAAAGATATCCATATGCAGACAGCTATTGTTCTTTTCGGCGAAGAAGAGGCTGCCGCTAAACGTAACATTGCCAAAACCGTCAACTTTGGACTGCTTTACGGAATGGGACCTAAAAAGCTCTCGGATACACTGAGTATTCCAATGAAAGAGGCCAAGACGATCATCGAAAAATACTTTGAGAGTTTTCCGACTGTTAAACGTTATTTTGCCTCTATTGTCGAGCTGTCAAAAGAGCAGGGGTATGTTGAGACACTGTTGAAGCGCCGTCGCTATTTTGATTATGCAAATGCCGTACCGATGATGAAAGCAGCATATGAACGCGAGTCGGTCAACACTGTGTTCCAAGGTTCTGCAGCCGATCTCATTAAGCTCTCTATGAATAAAATCGCTGACGTGATAAAAAAGAGACAGCTTCCTGTCAAAATGATGCTACAGATTCATGATGAGTTGATCTTTGAGGTGGACGAAAAAGATGCAGAGGAAATTGCTTCAGAGTTTAAAGCGATCATGGAGACGATTACAACGCTCAATGTGCCACTTAAGACCTCGCTCAACATTGGAAAACATTGGGGCGAGCTAAAATAGTCTTATTTTAGAGCAAGATTAACTATGAGTTAACCAATACAACATACAATTAGATATTGATTTGGATGGCATTAAATACCCTGTTTATAGGGTATTTAAGGTTGCCTACTAAGGAATGGAATGAAAACGATTTTAGGAATAGTAGGTTCGATGAAGACGATGGCTGTTTTAATGCTTATCTTCGCAGTTGCAAGTGGGTATGCCACCTTCATAGAAAATGATTATGGGACGATGACAGCACAGGCTGTTGTCTATAAAGCACGTTGGTTTGAAGTACTGTTGACCGTTTTAGCGATCAATCTGATCCTCAATATTGTTCGTTTTAAAATGATCCAGAAAAAAAAGATACTTGTTCTTCTTTTTCATGTCTCATTTTTAGTGATATTAGTCGGTGCTGCGATAACACGTTATTACGGCTTTGAAGGTACGATGCATATCCGTGAAGGGCACAGTTCAAACCTTATCACCTCTTCAGATACCTATCTTAAGGCTATTTTTACAGATAAAGAGGGTAAAAAGAGTCAATATAAAACGCAGATGCTGCTTTCAAAGATGAGTCATAACAGTTTTGATACCAATGTTGATTTGGAGGGGGGCAGTGACGTAGGCATTGAACTATTGGAATATATTCCGAATGCAACGTACTCGATCCAGGAAGATCCAAACGGTAAGCCTATTATCAACATGATGGTGACGAGTGACCGTGGTGGTGAGCCTGTGCAGTTAACAGAAGGTGAGTACTATGAAGGCGATGATGTTGTATTAAGCTTTGGCGCTGTAAAGAGCTTCCAGAAACCTGTTGTCTCTTTCTTTGTAGAAGATGGGCAACTGTATATGAAGCACCCGATGAACTTGAAGTACCTTCACATGGATGATAAAAGTACTGGTGAAACCACGGTTTCAGAGAAGTCAGAAGCGACTCAGCGTACATTGTTTACTGCAGGAGCCACGAATTTTGTTGTTAGAGATTTTAACGCTAAGGCTAAGCAAGTCCTTGTCTCTAGTGCGTCTAAGTCCGGGCCGATGATGAATTCCAGTAAGCAAGATGCTCTTCGTTTCAATGTTACTTATAATGGTGAAACACATGAGTCTGTTGTCTTTGGGCAAAAGGGTGTTATCGGTGAAGCAAAACAGATTCAGTTTAAAGATATGCAGATGACTTTGGCCTATGGCGCAGAGTACATCAAACTGCCATTTGCATTGAAACTTGTGAACTTTGATCTTACGCGTTATCCAGGTTCAAACTCACCAGCTTCGTATGCAAGTGATGTAATCCTCGAAGACAGTAGTGAAGGTATTAATACACCGTATAGAATCTATATGAATCATATCCTCGACTACAGTGGCTACCGATTCTTTCAGTCGTCATTTGACCAGGATGAAAAAGGAACAGTTTTGTCTGTTAACAACGATCCTGGAACTCTGCCGACATACCTCGGTTACCTGATGCTGACTATCGGTGTCTTTGGCTCATTTTTTATGAATGGGCGCTTTTCCCGTCTTATGAAGGTGGCACGTGATGCCAGTGAAGCACAAAAAGTAGTTGCTTCGTTACTACTGGTTTTAGGTCTGATCAATGCACCTTCGCTCAATGCTGCCGAAAACCCATTGGTAACAGAGGTCAAGAAGTTTGACAAAGAACATGCTAAGCATTTCGGTGAGTTGATAATCCAAGACAGTGCCGGGCGTATGAAACCGATAGATTCGCTCAGTACCGAGATCATGAACAAGATGAACCGCAACAATACGCTCTTGGGTCTTGATGCTAACCAGATCGTCTTGGGGATGATGACACGTCCGGAAGCTTGGCGTGAGATCAAACTCATTCGTACTTCACATAAAGATGTTAACAAACTACTGGGTGTCGGCGAAAAAGAGAAAACAGCAGCCTTCTCACAGTTCTTTGCATTTCCTGATGAGATGGCAGGTTATAAACTGACGGACGCAGTTAATGAGGCTATCCGTAAAGCACCGGGCAAACGAGACAAGTTTGACAAAGCCGTTCTACAGGTCGATGAACGTCTGAACGTTGCCTACATGGTCTTTTCCGGTGCACTGCTTCGTATGTGGGCTGTACCGAATGACGAAAACAACAAGTGGCTTGACACTATGGGTGCACTGCAGACCCTTCAAGGTGAGCCGGCATATCTTATCCGTCAGTTGGCGGTAAACTACTTTACTGCGGTTGACAAAGGGATGGCGACTGATGACTGGAGTGATGCCGACAAAGCGCTTGACGCTATCAGCAACTACCAGAAAAAGATAGGAGCCGCCGTCTATCCGGAACAGAGCAAGATCGATCTTGAGATCTGGATGAACCACGCGAATATCTTTGAACGTCTTTGGCCGCTCTATTTCCTGGTCGGCTTTACACTGCTTCTTCTGTCGTTTGTCAAGATCATCAAACCTAAGTTCAAACTCGGGATCTTTGCCAAGTCAAGTTTTGTACTGCTTGTCCTTTTCCTGATCGCACATACGATTGGTCTGGCTATTCGCTGGTATATTTCGGGTCACGCACCGTGGTCGAACGGTTATGAGTCGATGGTCTATATCGCATGGGCGACTGTTTTGGCAGGGTTTATCTTCTCCAAACGTTCACCTATTACCTTGGCGGCAACGTCTATTTTGGCAGGGCTTATTCTCTTTGTCGCACACCTTAACTGGATGGATCCGCAGGTGACTAACCTGGTGCCTGTCCTTCAGTCATACTGGTTGAGTATTCACGTTTCGATGATTACAGCAAGTTATGGCTTCTTGGGTCTAGGCGCACTGCTCGCCTTCATCACGCTGATTTTGTTTATTCTAAAGAATCCAAGTAATGAACGTCAGATCTCACTTTCGATCAAAGAGCTTAATGCTATTAATGAGATGAGTCTGATGGTCGGTCTTGCTATGCTTACTGTGGGTAACTTTTTAGGCGGTGTCTGGGCGAATGAATCATGGGGACGCTACTGGGGCTGGGACCCTAAAGAGACATGGGCCCTTGTCACGATCTTAGTCTACGCCGTTGTTATTCACTTGCGCTTTATTAAGTCACTTTACACGCCGTATCTCTATTCTGTCATCTCGCTGCTCTCTTTTACGTCAGTCTTGATGACCTATTTCGGTGTCAACTACTACCTTGCCGGAATGCACTCATACGCCAAAGGCGATCCGGTGCCTATTCCTGACTTTGTGCCGGTCACATATGCGATTGTCTTTATTATCATCGTACTTGCTGCACGTAACCGTAAACTCTTCGTCAAATAATCTTTGCACCCTGTTTATACAGGGTGCAATCTCTTTCATTCTGCCTCTTTTCTTTACAGAACCTGTACTCTTCAGTATAATAGGTCTAATTGCAATTATATAAAGGCCGTAAAATGAAGGGAAAGATGAATATTACCTACAAAGTCCTCTGTCAAAAGGATACGAACAAAGAGATCACTATAGATGAGCTGTTAAACAACGAGAAAGTGACCAAGGCGATCAAGAGTGAGTTTGGTGAGGGGTTACGTAACCTTATCCTAAACAGTGAGGATAAGGAGGCTCTTGTGACGCTTGCAACAGAAAAAGAGCTCTACACTTTCGAGGTGAGCAAAAATGACTTCGCTGACATCCTCGATTTGGCTGAAGAGAATGCTAAAAGCCGCAAGCTGTATAAAAAAGAGTGTGACAGAGTGGAGATCATCGATATAGAGACGGTGTAAAACACCCGCTTTAGTTCAGTAGCTCTTTCGTTAAGAGACCTTCCCGAGTTGTGCAACAACCTCACTTTGTGGAAACACTGACGATAATAAGGCGCTGTTCCACCGCGTCGTTTTAGAGTGATTTATTATATAAGATTCTATACACCTATATCTTCATTCCACAGCTCAGGATTGTTTTCTATAAATGTTTCCATAAGCTGATGGCACTCCTGGTCATCAACAACGACAACGTCTACACCCCTGGACTTTACATACTCCTCCGGTCCACAAAATGTACGGTTTTCACCAATAACGACCTTTTTGATCCCATAAAGCAGGATCGCACCGCTGCACATATCACATGGCGACAGAGTCGAGTAGAGTGTGGCTCTATGATAATCAGACGCCTTTATGCGCCCCGCATTTTCTAAACAATCCATTTCTGCGTGCAATACCGCACTTCCTTTTTGAACGCGCTGGTTGTGACCGCGCCCAACTATCTTGCCGTCTATGACGAGCACAGAGCCGATAGGTATACCACCTGAATCCATTCCTTTTTTTGCCTCTTCTATCGCTGCTTCTAAGTACTTATCCATAATTTATTCTCTCCTTGTATTTTAACTTCATGCCATCAACTCATAAACTTTTCATGGTGTACATCTTATACGACTAAGGCTTAAAAGAGGAGTGGATAGAACATATGAAAGGATGTATGGTTATGTTATGAATGAAGGCGAGAGTGCGTCGGATTTTGAATGTGTACTACGTAATGAAAAGGGAACTATTCGCATAAAAAGGTGTTGCCAAGTCCGGTTTTAAGACTTAGTCATCGTTCTGAGTAGTGGAGGGCGGAAGCCGGCGGTTTACTTAAACCAGCCCTTAACACGGTCAAATGCCGATTCAAAAAGTGACTCATGCGGTTTTGACTCCACACCGAAGCTCTCCTGTAGTTGGTCGAGAAGGTCGTACTGGTCATCTGTCAGCTTCTTAGGGTAGGTGATGTTGATTTGGGCTATGAGGTTGCCTTTGCCGTGACCGTGAACATCTTCGATACCTTCGCCGCGGAAGGTAAAGTGCTGCTTGTCACGTGTACCAATATTCAGTTTAAGCTCCAGCTCACCGGTCAATGAAGGAATTGTAAGTGCGTCGCCCATCACTGCTTGCGTAAAGAAGACCGGTACCTCTATGTAGACATCGTTACCGTTACGGATAAATGTTTTGTCCTCTGCGACGATGAACGTTACATACAGGTCGCCGCGATTGCCATTTTTACCGATGTTACCTTTGCCTGAAACACGAAGACGGTTCTCTGTGTCGACACCTGCAGGTACTTTTATTGTGACAGATTCTTTGACGTTTTCAAACCCTTTCCCATTACAGTCAGAACATTTTTCACCCGGCATAGTACCTTCGCCATGACAAGCAGGGCAGGTCTGTGAGAAGGTCATAAAGCCTTGACGTATATAGACCTGACCCTTACCGCCACACTGGCTACATGTCTTGACATTGCCGCCTTTGGCGCCTGTTCCCTTACACGTGTTACAAGAATCTTTATACGTAAAGTCGATCTCTTTGTCGCAGCCGAACACAGCCTCTTTAAAGCTCAAACGGATCTCTACTGCCATGTCAAGCGGGTACTTCTCTTGCGGACCTCGAGAACGGCGTCCGCCGCCGCCACCACCACCACCACTGAACATCTCTTCAAACATACTGCCGAGGTCGTCAAAACTGCTAGAACTGCGTCTCCCGCCGCCGTTTTGTAAACCTTCTTTACCGTAACGGTCATAGGTTGAACGCTGCTGGTCGTCACTTAGTACCTGGTAGGCTTCGTTACAGAACTTAAAGTTTCTTTCTGCCTCTGCATCGCCCTGATTGCGGTCTGGATGCCATTGCTTTGCCAGTTTTCGGTACGCTTTCTTAATGGTTGCTTTATCTGCATTTTGCGAGATTTCTAATATTTCATAATAACTTAGATTTTCCAATAGGTCACCTTTTTCATAATGGTTCAAAATAATTTTTGGAATTATATCATTTGATAGACTTAAAGGTCATTAAACGATAGAAGATAGGCGCTCTCTTAAGGAATTTACTAAAATACTTTGATTAATGTCTACAATGTAGTTGTAAACATCTTTTGTTGTACTTTCATAACCTCTACGTCATCCTCTCTTCGCTAAAATAACATCAATGAATAATTCACTAGAAAAATTTAACCGTCTTGTTGATGCCCTGGAAGAGTTGCCGACCATCGGGCAGAAGTCTGCCACCCGTTTGGCCTACCATATGGTGATGAAAGACAACTTCTCAGCACTGAAGATCGCCCATGCCATCGAAGATGCCTTAGGCACACTTCGAAAATGTCACTCTTGCGGGGGTATGAGTGAAGATGAGCTCTGTTATATCTGCTCGGATGAGAATCGAAACCATCAACTGCTCTGTATTGTTGAAAATGCAAAAGATATCTTGACCATTGAAGAGAACGGTCACTTTGACGGTCGTTTCTTTGTTCTGGATTCGATGGAAGATTTTGCCATTACCCATCTGCAGGAGATGATAGCAAGCGGCATCACTGAGGTTATCTTCGCGCTCACACCCTCTATTGCAAACGATGCGGTCATTCTCTATATTGAAGATAAACTAGAGGATTATGATGTCCTGTTTACCCGTATTGCACAGGGCGTTCCTACCGGTGTCAGTCTGGAAAATATTGATATGCTCTCACTGGCCCGTGCACTTGACGACCGCGTGAGAGTATGATGATTCGTTTATTGCTTACGGCAGCTCTTTTTATCTTGAACGGCTGTTCGAGTATGGGCCTGAACAGGGATTCGGTGGGTGTTGTGACAAAAGAGTATGGACAGTGTATTGTCAATGTAAAAGCTACCCCTGTCTTCACCAAAAAAAAGGTGACCTTCCGTTGTGAGAAAAATAGAGTCTTGCTCGGTGACCTCTATAAAAAAGAGGGAATAGACTATATTGACAGTGCTCTTTTGTTTAAAAAAGATGGAAAATATAGTATTAAAAAGAGACAGAGAGTTCAGTTCGTCCAAGGTTTACACTCGGTCTGTCAGATCAAACCGATGCAAGGAGAGGGTGACAAAAAGATCAAACGATTTTATTTTGATATGAAGTTAAAAGAGTGTCGGCCATTTTACTGGAGCGGCAAAGGCGGATTTGTGCCTTTTAAAAATGTCGACGAGTGCGAACAGTACTGCAAATATTAGGAATAGAAGGAAAATAGAGATGTTTGGTTATATCCGTGGTCTCGTTAAAAAATATGACAGAATAGTCTATATCCGTTTCAGAAATGGCAAGATAACTTTTTATCACTATCCGCTTGGCTTGCGCTATCAGGATGAACCGATCTTGGCTGTTAAGCGTAAAGGCAACGCCTTTGTAGTCAGTGCAGTGGGAAAAAAGGTATATGAGCTGAAAGAAGAAGACAGCTCGGTCGTTTATGAACCTTTTAACCCCTTCATGCTTGAACCGGAGAACTTTGCCCTAGCCGAAAAAGTTGTTCGCGCGCTTATGCAGCACGAGCTCTCTTTTATGTATCGTCTCTTTTTACCTAAAGTCATTATCCATCCTGACAAGAGTTATGTTAGTGAGATGGAAGCCCAAGCTTATAAAGAGCTGGCTCTGAGCGCAGGGGCCAGAGAAGCTGTTGTCTATGTCGGCGATGAGCTTTCTGTTGATGAGATTGAAGACGTTATGAAGAAGAAGTGAATATAATGAGTTTCACGTGCCGATTATTAGATAATAATTAAAAAATTTATTAATACAACAAGGGTTTATATCAAGATGAGAAAATTACGAAAGATCAATAAACTGCCTGCACGTTTGGACTTTATTCAGAGTGCTACAGGTGTTGTCTTGGCCCTGTTCATCTCCGGGCATATTCTTTTTGAGTCATCTATTCTGATCTCAAACGATGCTATGTATACGATGACACAGTTTTTTGAAGGCTATTACTTTTTTGGTGAGAATTATCCTTCGATTATTTCAGTGCTGGCGTTAACCATTCTAGCCATCATTGTAGTGCACGCGCTGGTCGCTCTGCGGAAGTTTCCCTCAAACTATAAACAGTACAAGATCATGAAAGAGCACACCGTTCGAATGAACCATCATGACACTTCTCTTTGGGTTGTTCAGGTCATAACCGGTTTTGCGATGTTCTTTCTTGCCTCCGTTCACCTTTACACGATGATCTCACAGCCAGATATGATAGGTCCCTATGCCTCTTCGGAACGTATGGTGACAGAGATGATGTGGCCTCTCTATCTATTGCTGCTTTTTGCGGTTGTCATTCATGCCGGTATCGGGGTCTATAGACTTATCCTAAAGTGGGGCTTGTTTGAAGCCGATCAGCAAAAGTTTATGAAGCAGAGGCGTGCCTTGCTGAGAATGATCATGTATTTTGTGGTGACGCTCTATTTGACGGTAGGTGTGTTCTCTTTACTTCGCTACATGAGTATCGGGTATGAACATGATTTTGAAAGTGGTGCACGTTACCATCCTCAAGGAGTTACAAAGTGAAGATAACCTACACCGATGTCTTGATAATAGGCGGTGGATTGGCAGGCCTGCGTGTCGCAACGGGTGTTAAAGAGCGGGGTCTCGACACTATCGTTCTGAGTCTGGTTCCGCCTAAACGTTCGCACTCCGCTGCTGCACAAGGCGGGATGCAGGCTTCTCTTGCCAACTCCAAGATGGGCGAGGGGGACAATGAAGATGTCCATTTTGAAGACACGGTAAAAGGGAGTGACTGGGGTGCGGACCAGGAGGTTGTTCGGATGTTTGTCAATACGGCCCCGAAAGCGATTCGTGAACTGGCAGCCTGGGGTGTTCCTTGGAGTCGTGTCAACAGAGGAGACCGTCAGGCCATCATCAATGCGGAGAAAGTAACTATTACTGAGAATGATGAAGCACATGGTCTGATTACAGCCCGTGATTTTGGTGGAACAAAAAAGTGGCGAACCTGTTATACCTCTGATGGTACCGGCCACAGTATGCTCTACGCCATGGATAACAAGGCGCATGAAGATAAGATCGAGATCAGGGAACGACGTGAAGCGGTTGCCCTGATCCATGAAAACGGACGTTGTTACGGAGCGATTTCCCGCAACTTGATGACGGGTGAACTTGTCGCCTATGTTGCGAAAGCGACAACGATCGCTACCGGCGGTTATGGACGAATCTACAGTGTGACGACCAATGCGACTATCTGTCAGGGCATAGGGCAGGCACTTGCACTTGAAACAGGTGTCGCGACACTAGGCAACATGGAGGCTATACAGTTCCATCCTACTGCTATTGTACCTGTCGGGATATTGACAACAGAAGGGTGTAGAGGTGACGGCGGGCTCTTGCGTGATGTGGATGGCTACCGTTTTATGCCGGATTATGAGCCTGATAAAAAAGAGCTTGCCTCGCGCGACGTAGTCTCACGCCGTATGACTGAACATATTCGAAAAGGGAAGGGTGTCAAGTCCCGCTACGGCGACCATCTATGGCTGGACATCACGATCCTGGGGCGAGAACACATTGAAAAGAACCTCCGAGAAGTAAAAGATATCTGCGAGAACTTTCTTGGTATTGATCCGGCAGAAGAGTGGATCCCTGTACGCCCGACACAACACTACTCTATGGGTGGTATCCGTACCAAGTATACCGGTGAATCTCAGACGCTTCAGGGACTTTACTCATGTGGGGAAGCCGCGTGTTGGGATTTGCATGGTTTTAACAGACTAGGTGGAAACTCTGTCAGTGAGACGGTTGTTGCCGGTATGTTAGTCGCTGAGTACATCGCCGATTTTTGTGAGACACCAGATAGTAATATTACTATCTCCTCTCAGACTATTGAAACATTTATAAAACGCGAGAAAGAGAAACTGGAAGCGCTTTTGCATCATGACGGGGGTGAAGACTCTTTTAAACTGCGTGAAGCAATGGAAAAGATCATGATGGATGATGTGGGTATCTTTAGAAACGGCAAAGATCTTCAAAGTGCAGTAGACGAGCTTCAAAAACTACTGGTTCGAAGCCGAAATATTACGGTCTATCGTTCCAAATCTCTGGCTGCCAATCCGGCACTTGTTAATGCCTATAGAACGCAAAAAATGATCAAGGTAGCATTGACGGTTGCTTATGGAGCACTGCTTCGTACAGAGAGCCGTGGAGCCCATTCCCGTGAGGATTATCCTGAACGTAATGACAAAGAGTGGTTAAACCGCACAATAACATCTTGGCGAGACGAAAACCAGACCTTGCCGGACGTAAGCTATGAGAAGATCGATGTCGACACGATGGAACTTCCTCCCGGCTTTAGGGGGTACGGCAAAAACCTTAACATTGTCCATCCCGAAAGCGAACGGCGTCTAAAAGAGGTGGATGATTTACGTGCAAGATTGGAGGCTGATGGAGCTGATCGTTTCACTGTCCAAAAAGAGCTCATGCCTTTTAGAGACAAACTGCCTCAAAAATATCAAGGCCGCAATGAGCGTTTAACTGAAAAGGCAGAATCATGAGTGACGGCAGAAAATTAAAGATCAACATCTTGCGCTACGATCCGCATTGTAAAGATGAGAAACCTCATATGGAGACGTTTGAAGTCACAGAGGCACCGGGTATGACGCTCTACATTGTCTTAAACGATATTAGAAAACATATGGATAACTCTTTGAAGTTTGACTTTGTCTGCCGTGCCGGTATCTGCGGGAGCTGCTCAATGCTTATAAACGGTCGTCCCGGACTCGCTTGCAGTACGTTGACGTCAAAACTTGGAGTCGAGATCACGCTAGCACCATTGCCGACTTTTGAGCTTATTGGTGATCTTTCTATCTACACCGGCAATTGGATGCGTGGGCTAAATGAGCGGCTGGAGACATGGATACATAATGAAGAGAAGGTTGACTATGACCGTCTTGAAGAGCGTATGGAGCCGGAACTGGCTGACGAGATCTATGAACTCGATCGCTGTATAGAGTGCGGTTGTTGTGTTGCGGGCTGCGGTACGATGCAGATGAATGAAAACTTTGTCGGCGCCGTAGGTCTGAACAAGATCGCACGCTATCAACTGGACCCTCGGGACAAGCGTGACGATGAAGACTATTATGAGCTTGTGGGTGATGAAGACGGGGTCTTCGGCTGCATGACCCTGCTTGGGTGTGAAGATGTCTGTCCGAAAGATCTACCGCTGCAATCCAAGATCGCTTATCTTCGTCGAAAGATGGTCGAGATAGGAAAGTAGTTCTATACTTTCATTCGACAACTTTTTGAGTTATAAAAGTTGGTAGATTTCTCTACATCTTTTTTACTTGTTGAATGTGTTGGACTTTTAAATATCCTTGAATACTCTCTTTCCTTTTTACGACTCGGCATTTAGTGCCTCCCTGCATTGCGCTGTTGGCGCTTATTCTCCGCAAAAAACGAAACCACACAGCACTAAAGTGCCGTACAGGACGGAACTAAATTCCGTATCGTGAAAAGCTCTCGTGACGGCTTCGCGGTCGGCAAGCAGCCGACTGCTTTCCTTCCAGTCGTTCTTTCACTAAAAACGACAAAACGCCCGACGGTCAGACAATGCCGTTTTCTTTACGCTCTTTCTCTTCTTACAGTCAACGCTGTAGATGCCACGAATAAAAGCCAAGCGGTAACGCATCTATTAACGTTAAAGCTGACGCTTTAATCCCTGTCTAGATTGTTTGGTTGTGATTAATTATGGTCTCGCATCAGCATAAAGAACGTAAAAGGAGTTGGAGCATAGTCGACATGTCACTGCGTCTTGGTACAGCTTGAACCTACGGAGGGGTTTCGTAATTCCATTTATATGATACTTTGGATTGTGACTGTGACCGTCATCGCTCTTTTCTTTTTTGGTTACTTCTTCTTTTGAGCGAGCAAAAGAAAAAAGTGACATACTAATGATATGAAGTAATTAAAAAAGCTTGAACGTAAGAAAAGCCAGAACTTGTCAAGTAGTATAATCTCTACAGGATAAGAAAATTTGATTTACGAATGATTTAAAATGAAAAGAAGAGGGTGTATCACCGAAGTGATACGGGGGTGTAGATTATACGAAGTCTACGTTAGAAACGTGGTGCTGCAGACCAAGCTCTTGAGCTGAACAGCCCAATGCTAGACCGATCATCTGCTGCATATGCAAAACCGGAAGCTTAACTTCACGGCCGATTGCCACAGAAGCATGGTGATACTGTGTATCAAGCTTAAGGTGACAAAGTGGACACGGTGTGACCATCATGTCTGCATTATTATCCATAGCACCGGCAATAGCATTACCCGTTAGAAGCGCTGCTGTTTTTGGTGCTTGAAGTTCTGCGTGGAAACCACAACATTTGTTTTTCTCTTTATAATCAACATTTACACCACCACACGCAATGATAAGATCATCTAGTGAAGTTGGGTTGTACGGGTTCTCTGGTGTCT